>JADCFR010000226.1 GCA_020249415.1 Roseomonas sp.
ATGCTCCTCAAAAATCCGGCCACAGCCTTCGCGCTTTTCGACAATGCCATTGGCACGCAGCGCATGCCAATAGGTCGCAGCGTTGATCGCCAGCACCGGCTTGCCCAACCACAACTCTGCTGCCGCCGCCACGCGGATCATGGAGAGATTGGTGCCTACCTGCACAATCGCATCCACATCATCGCCATCAAGCCGCTTCAACGCCGCCACGCATGCCGCTGGCGTCACCTGCGCAATACCCGTCCAACTCCTGCATTGCAGCGCAATGTCGCGCACCACGGAAAAACCCATATCAGTGAAATAGCGCGCCACTTCCGCATTCATCACCGGCCAATAGGGCGTCAGCACCGCAATGCGCCTGATGCCACCAAAGGCATTTAAGGCAGCGGTGCAGGAATGGCTGCCAATGCTGATGCCAATCCCTGCCACATCCCGCACCTGCGCCACAAAATCATCAGCGCCCTTGCGCCCCCCGAAAAACGTGATCGCCGACATGCCCATCACCAGGTAATCCGGATGGCATGTCATCACGCTCCGCACCGCATCCATTGTATTGCCGCTGATAACGGCAATGCCGGCACGGAAACTCTCATTGGAAACCGCATCGGAATCAGGTGTGAAAATGCGGCTATAGTGATTGGTGACACCCGCCTGGCGCAGCATCTCATAATCAGGCTGCACCACCGTATTGGTTGAAGGCCCCATCACACCAAAAAGCTTCCGCCAGCCGAGGATATCACGGGACATGGGTACACTCCTGATCAAAAAATCATCATAACAGAAACGGGGGGGCTCGGCCCTCCCGCACCCACCCGCCAAGGGCCGAAAGGCCCTTGGAACCCAAGGATCGCTCGGTCTTGAAATGATTGACATGCAGGATACGAGAATGGGAAGCTGCACTTAAGAAAGAGAGATCGGAAGCTTGACATGCGGGTCTTGATCGTCGTGCTGGCACTATCCTTGGCGGGCTGCGCTCAGCAGCAACCCTTACCGACCACAACAGCCACAGGCAATAATACCCAAATGGCTGCCGTGCTTGCGATGCGCGGTTCTATCCATCGGCAAACCGGTAACCTTCCTGCTGCCTTGGCGGATTTTGATGCGGCGCTCAGGTTGCGCCCCGAATTTCCCGAGGTTTTGTCTGAAAGATGCATTGTGAAGGGTCGCATGAATGCATCCGAAAGTGCCGCTGCCGATTGTGATGCTGCCCTGCGCATAAACCCGCGCCTTGTCGGGAGTTATGCCGCCCGCGCCGAACTTCGGATGCGCCAGGGCAATATGGTCGGTGCCCAGGAGGATCTGAACGAAATCATTCGCCTTGCCCCAGATCGTGCAAATGCTCGTTCCCTCAGGGCGGCCATCCGAATCACGCAACGTGATTTCACTGGCGCGCTGGATGACGCGAATGCGGTCATCCGCCTTGAGCCCAACAATGCCAATGCCTATGATCTCAGGGGCATGGTCAAGCGTCTTTTGAATGACAATGCGGGCGCCATGGCGGATTCCAACCGCGCCATTCAACTCAAGCCGGATGTCGCAGCCTTCTACGTCAATCGTGGTTCCCTTCGCCTCGCGCAAGGCAATAGCGCCGCCGCCATTGACGATTTCACCAAGGCGATTCAGCTTGATCCCAATAATGCTGAAGCCTATCAGAATCGTGGGCGTGCCCATGCCCTGCGGGGAGACCAGGCGAATGCGGTCGCGGATTTAGACAAGGCGGTGTCCCTGGGGCGACGAACCTAAACCCCCACCCTGTCCAACCCACGCGCCTCAGGCTAAAGGCGCCTAATGCGCTTCGAACCCACCCCCCGCCCCGCCCTGGCTGAAATCCCCGGCTCCCTGATCCGAGAGGTCTCGGAGGCTGGGCGCTATATGCAAGATGTCATCCCCCTCTGGTTCGGGGAGCCGGATACGGTCACGCCGGATTTCGTGCGCGAAGCGGCGAAGCTGGCGCTGGATGAAGGCAAAACCTTCTACGCGCCCAATCCCGGTATCCCGCCGCTTAGGGACGCCATCGCTTCCTACCTTCAGCGCAATCATCGCCCCGTCGGTACAGCGCGCGTCGCCGTCACGACATCGGGTGTCAATGCGCTGATGCTGGTGGCGCAGGCGCTGCTTTCGCCGGGGGATCGCGTGGTGATCCCCACGCCTGCCTGGCCCAATATGGATGGCATTGCGCGCGTGATGGGCGCGGAAGTAACCGACATGCCGCTTCGCCTCATGAACGGTATCTGGCGCGCGGATTTGGATGAATTGCTGGCTTCCATCACGCCTGAGACGAAGCTGCTTTTCCTGAACAGCCCCGGCAATCCCACCGGCTGGACGCTGACCGCCGAAGAACAGCGCGCCATTCTGGCAAAATGCCGCCAGACCGGCACTTGGATTCTTGCTGATGATGTCTATGAAAGGCTCTATTTCGCCGGCGATGCCGCGCCATCCTTCCTTGAGGTCGCGGATGAGCAGGATCGCGTTGTATCAGTGAATTCCTTCTCCAAATCCTGGGCGATGACGGGCTGGCGCTTGGGTTGGATTGTCGCACCGCCAGCGCTGATGGATGCCATCGGCAAGCTCAATGAATTCAACATGTCATCCGCGCCCACCTTCATCCAGCATGCGGGTGTCGTGGCGCTCGATCAGGGGGATGCCTTCATCGCGGAAACCCGCGCGCGGTATTTGAAGGCGCGTGATATCGCCCATGCGGCGCTATCTGCCGTGCCCGGTGTTACCGCGCCGCGCCCGGATGGGGCGATGTATCTGTTCCTGAAGGTGGAAGGCTGCACGGATAGCCTGGCGCTGGCGAAATCCCTGCTGCATTCGGCACGGGTTGGCATTGCGCCGGGGGCTGCCTTTGGCGCGGGTGGGGAAGGCCATTTGCGCCTGTGTTTCGCGCAATCCGAGGCTCGCATCCGCGAAGCCAGCGGGCGTCTGGCTGAAGCCTTGTCCAAGCGCTGATCAGCCGGGGCGCCGCGCCTCCCCGGCGAATTCCAGGATTTCGCGGGACCGTGTGACCCGGCTGCCCCAGACGCGATCAAACTCCGCGATCATGCCGGAAAGCGCGGGGGAGCCTGGCAGCGCCTCGGCTGCCGCCAGGCTTGGGAATTCGTAGAAGGCGAAATGGAGCGAAGGGTCCGTCCGGCTCCAGCAGCGCCAGGCATGGGCAACGCCAAAGGCCGCCAAGGCATCGGGCAGATGTTCCTTTTCATACCAGGTGTCGAAAGCTGGGCGGTCGGCGGGGTCTGCCACCACGGCGCGCACCATGAAGAATGCCTTGGACATGCGTGTTCCCCCGTAAGTGGCGCCGCAACGATGGGCGCCATGCCTTTTCAGGATAACGCAAGATCCGCCGTGATGGAATCACTGGATTGAACATGGCCTTGGGCGCCGGAATCAGGGTATCGACTGCTTCGCAGGGCTTAGTGCATCACGCGTTCATATGGGTTCACGCAACCCGCTCTACATCGTTGTTTTTCGAGCATCTTCACGCGTTCAGAGGATTCCATCTGAACGCGATCTGTTTTAGCCTTTCGCCTGCGCGCGAATGGCTATCAGCGCAGCGATGGTGTTGCGGATATCCTCCTCACCATGCTCGCTTGACAGAAAGAACCTGAGTCGCGCTGCCTTTTCGGCAACCGCCGGATAGACAATCGGTTGCACATTGATGCCGCGTTCCAGCAGCTTCTGCGAATACCGGGCTGCCGCAATCGAAGACCCCAGGATCACCGGTACAATGGCATGTGCCGTGGCAGTCCCGGTATCGAAGCCGGCCTGCCGCGCCAGTTGCAGGAATAGCGCCGTATTGGCTTGCAACCGCGCCACCCGCGCGGGTTCTGCCTGCAAGATGGCAAGGCTCGCCAAGGCAGCCGCCGCCAAGGCGGGTGCCAGACCCACGGAATAGACAAAGCCCGGCGCGGAATGCTTCAGCCAATGGATCAATTCATGATTGCCGGCAATATAGCCGCCGCAGCCGGACAGCGTCTTGGAAAGCGTCCCCATCCAGATATCAACCTCATTCGGGTCAATACCGAAATGCTCATGCACGCCATGGCCGCGCGCGCCAAGAACGCCAAGCGCATGCGCCTCATCCACCATCAGCCAGGCATCGTGGCGGCGCGCAATTTCAATGAAGCGCGGCAGATCGGGGATATCGCCATCCATGGAGTAATGGCCCTCGATCACCAGAAGCGCGCGCCGCGCGCCGCGCCGCGCCTCGGCCAGCGCGGTCTCAGCCGCGCGCCAATCATTATGCGCAAAGGAAACCCGCTTGGCGCCGGAAAGCCGCGCACCTTCCGTGCAGGAATTATGGATGGCCGCGTCATGCACAATCAGATCGCGCGGCCCCATCATATGCCCGATCACCGTGACATTGGTGGCGTGGCCTGAAACAAAAACAAGTGCTGCCGCTGCCTGGTAATGCGCGGCAAGGGCCGCTTCCAAAGCGCCATGAACCGGCCTTTCACCAGAGACCATGCGCGATGCCGAAGCCGAAACCCCATGCCGATCAATCGCTGCCTTGGCAGCGGCCTGCACGCGCGGGTCACCGTTCAGGCCAAGGTAGTTATAGGACCCGAAATTGATCACCTCCCGCCCCGCAATCACACTATGGGCGGCAGCAATGCCTTCATGGGCGCGGAAGAAGGGGTTTTCCAATTCAAGGCTGGCTGCCGCATCGCGGATCAGCGCCATTTCCCGCTGGCCAGGCAATTCGCGAAAGCCGCGCGATGGTTCTGATGCCGGCGCATCTTCACGCCGGCGCGTGAGCCGCGCCAGCAATGCGGCGCGCGCCGTTGCGGAAAGACCAAAGCCGCCGCTCATGTCACGACCGCCGGTTCATGGGTTTCCATCAGCGCTTCGGCGGTCGCAATATCCGTATCCTCCTTGAACAATACGCCTGAAACGCGCTGCACCAGAATTGCCAGAGTCAAATCCTCAGTCACTGCGGTGAGTGGCACGCTAATGCCAAGCCGGCGTTCCAAGGCCATGCGCAATTCAATGCCACCAAGCGAATCAAGCCCAAGCCCTGGCAATGGCTGATCCACGCGCACCGCTTCCGGCGGCAGGCGCAGAATGCGCGCCATTTCGTCGCGTGCCAATGCAAGCACTTCCGCCCGCGCCGCATCCGGTGACAGGGTCAGCAGCCTCGCACGCAAAGCCGCGCCATCCGCATCGCGCACCACCATGCCTGCGCCGAGTGCCGCATAGGCCGGCTCAGCAAGGATCGGCAGCGCGGCCTGCATCCCCGCCCAATTCATGCGCGCCAGATGGATCACGGGCGCGCCAGCGCCAATCAGGGCGGGCAGGGCCGCCAAAGCTTCCTGTGCGGCCATGGCTTTGGCACCGCTCAAGCGTTCCAGTTTTTCCGCCGCTGCGGCCTCACGCGTCAGCACACCCGTATCGGCAATCGGTCCCCAGCCAACCGCCAGCGCTGGCTTGCCCTCGGCATGGCGCCGGCGCGCGAGCCCTTCCAAAGCGGCATTGGCGGCGACGTAATTGGCCTGACCAGGATTGCCGAAAGCCGTGGTTGCTGAAGAAAACAAAAGAAACAAATGCAAGGGATCATCCGCGGTAAGCGCTTCCAACGCCTCAGCCGCCAGAAGCTTTGGCGCCAGCACATGCGCGAAACGCGCCTCATCCTGCCGCGCCGCGGCGCCATCGGCGAAAACCGCCGCCGCCTGTACCACACCGCGAATGGGCGCACCTTCCGCGCGCAGCATGGCCAGAACGCCGCCAAGGGCCGCGCGATCCGTTGCATCACAGGCATGGGCGCTGGCGCGGGCACCCAGAGCCGCCAGAATGCGCAGCGCCGCATCCATGCCGGGCGTTGCAGCACCGCGGCGCGACATCAGCGCAATGCGCCTTGCCCCCGCCGCTGCCAGCCATTTGGCGCATTCCAGCCCGAAGCCCTGCGTGCCGCCCAGCACCACATAGCACCCGGCCTCATCCGGCTCCCATGGCGCATGGCGGGAATGGCGCTCCGATGGTGGCCTGATCACCAGCTTGCCGATATGGGAAGAAGCCTGAAGCTGCCGGAAAGCTGCTTCAGCTTCCTCGGCTGGGAAGGCGCGATAGGGCAAAGGCAGCAGCGTGCCATCGGCAAGCCGTGCGGCGATATCGCGCAGCAGCGCCTCGGCCAATGCAGGGCGCGCGCGCGGCAGGGCATCCGCATCCACGGCGAAATAGCTGATATTGCGGCGGAAAGCGCCAAGCCCAGCGCGCCGGCCTTCGGCAAAATCGCGCTTGCCCAATTCAATGAAGCGGCCAAAGGGTGCCAGCAGCCCAAGGCTTCTTTCCATCGCCTCACCCGCAAGCGAATTCAGCACCACATCCACACCATCAGGCCAGGCAGCGCGCAGCGCATCGGCAAAGCCAGCATCACGGCTATCGAGCACAAGGTCGGCCCCAAGCTGGCGCAGAAAGGCGCGCTTTTCCGGGGTTCCGGCCGTGGTCGCCACCAGGGCGCCAGCCGCCTTGGCGATTTGCAGCGCAGCGAGGCCAACGCCACCCGCGCCCCCATGGATCAGCACGCGCTCCTGGGGACGGAGCCTCGCCAGGGTTTCCAGGGAATAGGCCGCGGTGATGAAGGCAACCGGAATGGTCGCCGCCGCTTCTGGTGTCATGGCTTGGGGCAGCGGTTGCAAGGCCTCTGCCCTGGTCAGTGCATGGGTCGCGAAGGCAGCGGGGGCAAAGCCGAATACCTGAGTGCCCGGCTTGAGCCCAACCCCAGCCCCGGCTTCCTCCACCATGCCCGCGCATTCCATGCCAAGGCTGGGGCCTGCAAAGCCATCCATCAGCATGTCTTCCGGCAAAAGCCCCTGCGCCCACATCACATCGCGGAAATTGAGCCCCGTGGCGGCGATACGCAGCCTGACCTCCCCTGGGCCGGGCTTTGGCACAATGCCGAGCGATCTCCACGCAAGGCTGGCCAAATGCCCAGGCTGGCCAATGGCCAGACGCGCGGGAAAGGCCGGCGCTGCCACCGGCAAACCAGGCCGCAAGGCAGGCGCGAAGCGCCCGCTTGATGAAAGCTTCACCTCCGGCGCATGGCCATGCCATTCCGCCACTAGCCGATGAGCCGCTTCCTCAGGCGTCATGCCCGGCACAAGCGTCACGCGGCTTGGCTTCAGGCCGGGCATTTCATTGGCCAGCACCCGACCAAGCCCGATCACTGCTGCCGCACGCGCTTCTTCGGCTTCCGCCACCAACATGATCCGGCGCGCAGTGCCCTCTGCAGCCGTCGCCAAGCTGGTCAGATGGGCAAGGGCCGTTGCGGGTTCCGCCATGCCGGTCATCGCCAGAATATCGGCGCCGCGCAGCGCCTTGGGGGGCAAGATATCGCCAAGCGGCAGGATGGCTGGCCGCCCAGCTGGCGCCAAGCTTGCCGCCACGGCCTCTGCCAGCGGCAGTACCTCGACATCGGCGAAGATTATGCTGGGTCCTGGCAAGCCGGCGCTGCTCGCGGAGGATTTTTTTATCGGATTTTGGCCGGACAGGAGCAGCGCCGGCCAGGGCGCCGCCCCAAGCGCCATGACATCCGCCCCCTGCCACCCGGCGACACCGAGCGCGGTGCGCCAGACGGCGGCGTCTGGCAAGGCGCCTTCGGGATCTTCCCGCCACCAGGCGTGATCCTGCCCCAGGGTGGAGTTCCAAATGGCACCGGGTGAAGGCTCGGCCAGCAATAGCGCGGCGCCGGGTGCCGCCTGGTTGATGAGCCCTTCGAGAAGCGCCGTCCCCGCCCTGGTAAGCGCGGCCGGCGCCAAGCCGATCACAACATCCGCCCGATCCGCAGGCTTTGGCGCGCTTTTCAGGCTTTCCCAATCCTCCCAGCGCAGCGCGATCAGTTCCGCTACATTGCCCGTGGCGCCAGCCTGGGCGGCGCCAATCGCCCTATAATCAATGCTGAGGCCAGTGGTGCCGAGCAAAGCAAGGGCGCCGCGTGTCAAGGCGCCGCCCGCGCCAAGCTCCAGCACCCTGAGTGGCCGATGTCGCGGCCAGGATTCTGCCAGGCTGCGCAGCCCGGTCAGTAGCGGTTCGGCCAGGGCGCGCATCGCACCGCCCAAGGCCGGCGGCGGTGCCATCATGATCGCTTCACCCTGCAGCGCTGGCCCAATCTGCTCTCCGGCCCGCGCCAGCCAAGCCAGGTCAAGCGCCAGCGCCGGTTGCTCGGCCAGCACTGCGCGCCAGATCGCCTCTGGCGGTGGCAGGGGCTGATCTTCAATGATCTTCCAGCCCTCGGCCGCGGGTTCCGCTGCCCCAACAGATGCCAGAATACGCCACATGGCGGCGCGATAATTGCTGGCCGGTGCCGCCTTGTCGCGGAGCGCCGGTAGAGCCAGCGCGGCCAGATACGCTTCCAGTAAAAGCCCGGCCTCGGTCAGTGGCGCTGTCTGATCCTGGGCGCGCATGGCGGCGATGATGGGCGTCAGGTCAATTTCCGCAGCCGCACCTTCCGTCGGCAGGCTTGGGGCGGGATCCAGCCGGAAGGTAAGGTTTGCCAGCTTCTCCCGTCCGGGCCTTGGCACGCGCTGGAACCAGATATCCTCGATCATGGCGACGATCCCGCCGGCGCTATCGCGCAACGTCAGGCTGGCCGCAAAAAGCCGCGCGCCGCGACGGCCTGGCGTGATTTCCGCCAAGGCGATGGGGGTAGCGTCCCGCCTTGCGCAAAGCCGCCCGATCCGGACGGGGATGATGGCTTCATCCGTGCTGAATTCCTGGCCCAGCAGCAATCCAAAAAGACCCTGGAACGCGCCATCCAGCAATGCGGGGTGCAGGATGAAACCGGCGTGATCCGGCGCGGCTTCCGGCAGGCGGAGACGCACCAAGGCACCCTTGGTGCCATGATGGCGTGTCACGCTTTGCAGGCTATGAAAGGCAGGACCGTAATCAAGGCCATGCCGCGCGGCAAAGGCGACCACTTCGGCGCCGGTGATCTCGGTACCCTCGGTCAGCGCGCAGGGCGGGAGGGATGGCAGGCGCGGCAAGGCGGCCAGGCGCGCGCGGGCACAAAGCGTCGCGTCATCTTCAGTGAGGCGCGGCCGTGATCGCAACGTAAAGCCGCCTTCGGCATCGGCGGCGTAGCGCAATTCCACCGCGCTCTCCTCGCCGAGCGTAACCGGGCGGAGGATGGCCAGCTCGCTCACTTCCAGCACCGGCGCATCGGGATGGATCAAGGCGGCGGCGGCCAGGGCGGCTTCCAGCATCGCGGCGGCGGGCAGCACCGCCTCACCGAACAGCTTATGATCGCCGAGCCAGGGCAGCGCGGTGGTATCCAGCCATTGCGTCCATTGTGCCGGGGCGCGCCCTTGCCGGAATCCGAGCAGCGGGTGATCAAGTTCCGGGTTGGTCAATCGCGCGCTTTCGACCGACATGGGAAACCAGATGGCGCGCCGCGCAAAGGGCGTGCGCGGCAAAGCCTGGCGTTCGGCAGTGCCCTGGAAAATGGCCGCGGTGCGGGGGTCCGCGCCTGCGGCAATCGCGCGATCGGCGATGGCGGGGAAAGGATTGCCCGGCCCATCCTGACGTTTCAGGCTTGCAAGGATTGCCCCTTCCACCGCCTCGGCGCGGAGTGTTTCGCGCAAATAGTTTTGCAAAACAGGCGCCGGCCCGATTTCCAGGAAAACGCGTGCCCCCTGGCGTAGCGCTGCGGTTATCGCGGCCTGAAAGCGCACCGGTTCGCGCAGATTGCGCCACCAATAGGCGGCGCCAGCTTCTGCCCCAGGCAAGGCTTGGCAGGTCACCGAGGAAATCATCGGGCACGTGCCTGGCCTGGTGTTGAGCAATGCCAAATCCCGCAATAGCCCTTCACGCACCGGTTCCATCGCGGCGCTGTGAAAAGCGTAGTCCAGGTCAAGCGGGATCGCGACCCACCGCGCTGCTTCCGCCATTTGGCAAAGCCGTGCAATCGCTGCCGCGGGCCCCGCGATGGTGAGCGCCGCCGGCGCATTGAGTGCCGCGATTTCAAGCCCCGGGCCGCATTCTTCGAGCAATGGCGCAATGGCCTCCGGCGTGGCGCCAATCGCCGCCATGCGCCCGGTGCCTCTGGTCGCGTGCTGATGCCTGCTGCGCGCCACGATCAGCGCCGCCGCCTGATCGAGCGAGAGTATGCCCGCCGCTTGCGCCGCCGCCACTTCGCCGACGGAATGGCCCATCACCAGATCGGGAATGATGCCTTCCGCTTTCAGGGCGGCCAGAACACCCATCTGCACAGCGAAAAGCAAGGGCTGGGCGAGATCCGTCCCGGCCAAGGCCGCATCGCTGACGCCAGCCTTGATCAAAGCGGCGGGCGAAACCCCAAGCCGCGGCGCCAGCGCCGCATCCGCGGCCAGCACCGCGCGCCGGAAGACGGGCGAGGTGCGCAACGCCTCCCGTGCCATGCCGGCATGTTGCGCGCCATTGCCGCTAAAGACAAAGGCGATGCGCCCGCTGGCTGCGATACCATGCGCGACGCTGGCTTCGCGTTCGCCCGCTTCCCAGGCGGCCAAATGCGCGGACAAGGCGGCGCCGTCAGCCCCCCGCAGCACCAGCCGATGGGGCGCGAGATCACGATGCCGCGCCTGACCGCGGGCGAGTGCGCCAGCCTGGGCGCCATCAGCGCCTGCCAGCGCATCACGCCAGGCGGCAACCGAAAGCCTAAGCGCTTCGGCAGAGCGTGCCGAGAGAATAAGCGGCGGTGCTCCCCTGGCCGGCGCGTGCCGAGCTGCGCGTGGCAGCGGGGTGCGGCCCAAGAGAGCGGCAGCATTTGTGCCACCGAAGCCAAAGGCATTCACGCCAATCACGGCATCATCCGGTGTCACGATGTCTTCAGTCGTGCGCGGCACAGTCAGGTTCAAATCTGCGAAATCAATCGCGGGATTGGGGTTTGTGAAATGCAGCGCACGCGGCACAAACCCCTGTTCCAGCATCAGCATGGCCTTGAGCAGCCCGGCCATGCCCGCGCCGGCTTCCAGATGGCCAATATTCGCCTTGGCGGAACCAATCAGCAGCGGCGCGCTGCGCTGCTGGGCGATTGCCTGCCCAATCGCCCAGGCCTCGGCAGGGTCGCCAGCCTGCGTACCAGTGCCATGGGCTTCAAAGGCCAGGAAGCGGTCCGGATGGACGGCGCTGTTGTGCAGAAGGCTCTTCAGCAATACCGCTTGCGCCTCACGATTGGGCAGCGAAATGCCAATGGTGCGCCCGGCCGTATTGCTCGCGGTGCCCAGCAGAAGCGCGCGGATCGGCTCCTGCGCGGCCTTGGCATCGGCAAGGCGGCGCAGAATGACCACGCCCGCCCCCTCGGCGCGCACATAGCCATCTGCTGCTGCGTCAAATACCTGGCAGCGCCCGCGCTGCGAGAGCATGCCTGCGCGGGAAAAACCCGTAAAGGCATAGGGCGAAAGCAGCAGATTGACGCCACCAACCACGGCGGCTTCCAGGCCAGGATCAGCGGCCAAGGCCCGCGCCGCCAAATGCAGCGCTACCAGTGAGGATGAGCAGGCGGTATCAATGGTCTGCGCCCCGCCGCGCAGGTCGAATACATGGCCGATGCGATTGGACAGGATGGAAAGCGCATTGCCGGTCATGTGGAAGCGATCAGCGGAGGCGGGATCATCCAGGCGCAATTCGCCGAAATCGGTGGATGAACCGCCAATGAAGACGCCAATATTGCGCCCCGCCAAAGCTTCTGGCCTCAATCCCGCATCTTCAAAGGCATCGCGCGTGACTTCCAGCAGCAGGCGCTGTTGCGGATCGGCTTCGGCGATCTCCCGCGGCGAGAGGCCAAAGGCTTCCGCATCAAGGCCCCTGATGTCGCCGATCGTACCGGCAGCAAAACTATAGCTGCGCCCCACAAAGCTTGGCCGCGGGTGATACCAGCGCGCTTTTTCAAAACGATCCTCCGGCACTTCAGTGACCGCATCCACGCCCTGGCGCAACAAGGCGGCGAAGGATGCAAGATCAGCCGCGCCCGGAAGCCGCGCCGCCGCGCCGATAATGGCGATCGGCTCCGGCGCGGCTGCCTTGCGTCGAAGCGGGCGGGGGCGGGGCATGGTTCTAGCCATGTGACGGGGTTTGGGGCGCCAATGCCTGCGCAGCACTGGCCGCGATGGCGGCATTCTGCGCGCGGTCTGCCGATGGGCGCGGCGCAGCCCGCGCCACGTTTTCCAGCCAGGGGTCCACCAATGCGAAATGATCCCGCCACGTCGGTGCCGACCAGTCAGCCAGCCGCGTTATCTGCGCCTGCCGTGCCGGGCCATGATCTGCGGTGTAGTCCAGGATCATGCGACGCCAGCCAGCGCCGTCCAAGGGGTCCAGATAGTCCGGCGCCATGCCCCCCACTTCGCGCAAGGCCGATAAATCCGAACAAATGGCGGGTACGCCGCGCGCGAGTGCCTCGGCCAGCGGCAGGCCGTACCCTTCCGCGAAGGAGGGGAAAAGCAACGCCCTGGCCCCTTGCAGCAAACGCGCCACGGCAGCATCAGACAGCCCCGCATGCTCCGTCACACTGCCCGCAAGTGCCGGGCAACGCTCCAGCATGTCGAGGATATTCTCATTCTCCCAGCCGCGTCGGCCGACCAGCACCAGCCGCGGCGCCGCAGCGCCAAGGGTTTCGACCAGATCGCGCCAGAGATGGAGCAGCAGCAGGTGGTTCTTGCGCGGCTCAATCGTGCCAAGACAGACGAAATAGGGCTGCTCGGGGCATGGGAATTGGCCATCGGATGGCACGGGGTCAGTGCCGAGCGGCGCGGGCAGCACCGGGATGGGCCCATGCCTTGGGGCTTCAGCCAGAAAGGGTGCAAGGCTTTCAGCCGTTGCGCTGGAATTGACAATGATGCCATCGGCCAAAGTCGCGAAGGTCTCAAGCCGGCGGCGATGCTGGAGGGTGCTGCGCGGCGGCGCATATTCCGGATGGGTGATCGGGATCAGATCATGCACGAAGGGAACGAAGCGCGCGCCTTGGCGCTTCAGGGCCATGATGGGGCCTGGCCGATCCGCCCCGCGATGGGATACCAGCAGATGCAAAACGGGTTCACGCGCTGCCAGCGCATCCCGCAAGGCGCTGCGGCCACGCCCAAGCCAGTGACGGGTTCGCGCCTGATGGGCGAGCCTCTGGGCCTCCTGCCAGGCGGCCTCGGCGCCCTGCTCGCCCTGCCATTGGGTTTGCAGCGCCGCCAGCAGCGCTGCCACCAGATCCTGCGGCAAGGCTGCCATGGGCAGCAAAGGCCCGCTCATCAGAAAGGTCAGCCGGGCCGGGTCCTGGGCCAGGAAATGCCGGGCATAGGCATGCTCCACGCGATCTATGCCGGTGGGCGCGGGACGCCTTGTGCCGGAAATCAATCGCGAAATATCGAGCAGAATGCGCAAGCGCCGGCCCTTGGCTTCGCGGGCATTCTTGCGCCGAAGGCGCGCGAAAGGCCCGAATGTTGAGACACGATCTTATGGCAAAACATGAAAAATTCAAAGGTTGCAGCGCCGCTGGACGAAGCGCTGGGCCGATAAGGCCTTCCCTCGCGGGGGCCAGGCTGCGAGAAGCCCATCCCCTGACACGCAGTTGAAGGTCGCGCCATGAGCATCTGGAAACGCCCCGCCACGCCCGCCGCCATCGAAGCCCGGCTGGCCGATAGCCTGCCGGGCGCCTTTGGCATCCGCATTCTTGAGGTCGGGGCGGATTTCCTGCGCGCCGAAATGCCCGTGGATCGGCGGCATGTGCAGCCCTATGGCCTATTGCATGGCGGCGCTTCGGTGGTGCTGGCTGAAACGCTGGGCAGTATCGCCACCACGCTGACCCTGCCCGAGGGCCAAAACGCGGTGGGGCTGGAGGTGAATGCCAATCATGTGTCTGCCGTGCCTGAGGGGGAAACGGTCACCGCCCTTTGCCGCCCGCTGCATCTCGGGCGCCGTACTCAGGTTTGGCAGACGGAAATCCATCGGCCCAATGGCAAGCTTGCCTGTGTTTCGCGCCTGACGACTGCGGTGCTGGACCGCAAGGCGGAATAGGTTTGGCATGTTTGCCGCTCGGCGCCGCCCATGGCGCGATCCGGCAAAACAGGTCACGCTACCGCCATGACTGCCAAAGCGCGGTGCTTGCCGGCTCATGCGAAGGAGAGGTGATGACCATGGATCAGATGCGTGCAAGACTGCAGGCTGCCGCGCCAAAGGTGGCGGCATGAAGCCGCGCGTTGCCGTGATTGGCACGGGCGGCACGATCTCCTCCATGGGTGCGGGACCGCTCGATATTCTGGATTACCTCGCCAATGGGTCAATGCTTGATGTGCATGGGCTGCTCGCCCGCATTCCGGAAACAGCGCTGGTTGCCGAGGTGCTGCCGGTCCCGTTCCGCGCCATCCCCTCCACACAATTGGCTTGGCCGGAATGGAAGGAATTGCTCGGGCTTTGCCACAGGCTTGCCGCAGAAGACCCGAAGCTCGCCGGCATTGTCATCACCCATGGCACGGCAAGCCTTGAGGAGACCGCGTATTTCCTTTCGCTCACGCTGAAAATCAGCATTCCGGTGGTGCTGGTTGGCGCGCAGCGCCCGGCTTCTGCACTTTCCGGCGATGGGCCAATGAATATCGTCAATGCCATTCGTGTCGCAGCCGATCCGGGCGCGCGGGGGCTTGGCGCGCTCGTGCTGCTGAATGATGAGATTCAGGCGGCGCGGGATGTCACCAAAACCTCCACGCTGCGGATGCAAACCTTTCGCACGGCGGATTTCGGCGCGCTGGGTCATGCCGATGGCGATATGATTGCCTGGTACCGCAGGCCCATCCGCAAGATCGCGCCTGAGACGGAATTTGATGTGCGGGGGCTGGAGGCTTTGCCGCGCGTTGACATCGCCTATTGCTATGCCGGGGCGGATGGTGCGGCGATTGATGCCTTTGTTGCTGCCGGCGCCAAGGGCATTGTCACCGCGGGCTTCGCGCCGGGCTATATCACACCTTCCATGGTGAGGGCGGGAGAAGCCGCCATCGCCGCCGGGGTGAAGCTGGTGCTTTCAAGCCGGGCCGGATCGGGCCGCACCTTTCGCACTGAGCGCGCCGATAAATCCGGTTTTATCAGTGCCGATAATCTGACACCGCAAAAGGCGCGCATACTGCTGTCGCTCGCGCTCACCAAGGGGCTGGATGATGATGGCATCAGGCGCGTCTTTGCGACGTATTGAGCGTGGCACGAGATAAAGCCGCTGCCCCTGAACGCGCCTGGGTGCGGTTGCCATCCGGGCGGCGGCTTGATCTGCTTTCGCCCACACCCTTCGATTGGACGGATGAGGATCTCGCCACCGGCCTGGCGCGTACCTTTCGCTGGGGCGGGCATTCCATCTGGCCGGAGCCGCTTTCGGTCGCGCAGCACGCGCTTTTCGTGCTGCAACTCCGCCGGCAGCGCACGCGCCATTGGCTGACCCCGCCTGAGGAATTGCGCGAATTGCTGCATGATGCGGATGAGGGTTTGATCAATTTCGACTGCATCTCGCCCCTCAAGCCCTTTCTGGGGGAGCGTTTCGCAGCCTTGCAGGCCAGCCTCTCGGCGGTGGTCGCTTTGCGCTACCGATTGCCGGCTTGGGGTGTGGAAGACAAACGCGCCCATAAGGCCGCCGATATCGCGGCAGCGGCGGCGGAAGCCGTGCATGTTGCCGGTTGGACGGAAGCGGAAATGCGCGAAACCCTAGGCATTCGTGCGGCGGTTTTGGCGCGTGATCCATTGGTGACGCGCTATGGCGGTCAAGCTTGGCGCCCCTGGCCGCCCGCCCTGGCAGCGGCGCGGTTTTTGGCAGAGCTTACAGGGCTTCAGGCCAAGGCAGGATAGGCATGTTTTTTCGAAAAACGCGCCCGGTAAACCGCTTCTGCCTTGGTAGGCTTCGTCATGGTTGCGTGATCGGACATGAATGGGGCTATCAGCCAAGCCAAGCGAAAGATCGAAGAACGGGTGGGCGTGATCCTTATCCGGGGATCACGCCATTGACGGCCAAAGATGCCTGACCGTCAGATTTCCTCGTCGCCCCAATCGGCGCTGGCGTCATTGCCGTAATCCGCCGTCGCATCAGGCTGGGCATCGCCACTCCAGGGTGAGGATGACGGCACTGCCTCCTGCGCGAAGCCGCCGGCAGAGGCTGCCTCAGCCGCGCCGCCGCTGCCAAGCGCGCTCATCAGCATATTGCCGAGCATAATGCCGCCCGCGACACCAGCCGCTGTGGCAAGCGCTGTGCCGAGGAAGCCGCCACCCGGGCGCTGTTGCAGCGCCTGCGGGTTATGGCCGGGCGGGTAATAGGGCTGCGGGCGCGGCGGCATGGGGGCCGGGCGATTGCCGCCGAACAACCCGCCAAGCATGCCGCCCTTCTGCGCCTGGCCTTCGCGCCGCGCGGCTTCGGCTTCCCATTCCAATTGCTGCATGCGGTTATTGGCTTCGATCAGCGCCGCTTCCTGCGCGAAAGCCGCCTGCGTGATGCGATAACGCGCTTCCGGATAGCGGGTGAAAAGCTCCGCGATCAGGCGATCTGCCTCCGGGTCCATCGGCGGCAGGTTCGGCTTTTGCGCCGAGCTTGCGCCCCAGGGGCCTGAGGCTGCGCCGGCGATCGCCGCATTGCCGCTCATGCGCTCGACAAAAGCGGTGATGATCCGCTTTTCCTCATCATTCATGGTGAAATCCTTCTCCCGACATTGAGGGTGCCGACGGGTTCACGCCGCTCTCAGCACCTGGGCGGGAGGTGGCTCGCGGGGGGGCGTCTTTCAAGCGGTGTGGCGCGGGTTTGGCGGTGGGCGCTTGGCGCCAAGCCTGGCCAGAATACAGCCAAGATATTGATGTCACGGATTTTTGACTGGGTAACGGGAGTGATGTGGCGGCTTGTTACAGTTTAACTTTCGGCGCGCTGCCATGACGGGTGGAAGGCCCGGGAGGGGGCCGCTGGCCCCGCGGCGCGCTTCATCCAAGCGGCCTCGCTGGTGTCGCTCCTGGCCCTGAAGAGTATTGCAAATTTGCCACAGCGGGTGGCTGAAGCGACACGGCAGGCTCCAGATGGTCATTCCGATGTCGCATGCGCGGCGAATCATGCTAACAAGCGACAGCCGATTTTTGGGCTGCGACAGCTTCGTGTTTGCGCCCTGAAACAGAGATGAGGAAAGACAATGAGCTTCAAAAAAACCCTTTTGGCCGCTGCGGCGGTGGTGGCGCTTCCGGTGCTGGCGCAGGCCCAGCC
>JADCFR010000227.1 GCA_020249415.1 Roseomonas sp.
CAGCGCCTGATACCGATGGTGGCCATGCGCTGCGCCTGCCCTGGTATGCGCGGTCTGTCGATTCCAATTACCTGACGGGCAAGCGCGTCTTCATTTTTGGTGACGCGACCCATGCCATTGCGGCGGCACGCATTGCGCAGGAGGAATTGGGCTTTGCCGTTGTCGGCGTTGGCACTTACAGCCGTGAATTTGGCCGCGAGATTCGCGCTGCCGCCGAGAAATATGGCTGCGAGGCGCTGATTTCAGATGATTATCTGGAAGTCGAAGAACGCATCGCCGCCCTGCAACCCGAATTGGTGCTGGGCACGCAGATGGAACGCCATATTGCGAAGAAACTTGGCGTTCCTTGCGCGGTGATCTCTGCGCCTGTGCATGTGCAGGATTTCCCTGCGCGCTATGCGCCCCAAATGGGTTTTGAAGGCGCCAATGTGATCTTCGATACCTGGGTGCATCCGTTGATGATGGGGCTAGAGGAACATCTGCTTGGCATGTTCCGCGAAGACTTCGAATTCCGCGATGGCGTGGCGCCTTCCCATCTTGGTCATGGACCGGTGGCTGAAACGCCTGCCGCGCCAATCGCCATTGGTCCTGCAAGCTGGGCGCATGAGGCTGAGGCGGAATTGCGCAAAATCCCCTTCTTCGTGCGTGGCAAGGCACGCCGTAATACCGAACGCTTTGCCGAAGAACGCGGCATCGCCCTGATCACCCTTGAGACGCTTTACGATGCCAAAGCCCATTTCTCCCGCTGAGGCATCAGCGCCCCGCATCGTCATTGTGACGATGGATAGCCATTTCGGTGGTGCGGTGGATAAGGCGCACGCGATGCTGCGCCAGCAAATTCCAGGCCTGGAATTGACCCTGCATGCCGCAGATGAATTCGCCGGTGATGAGACAGCACTGGCCGCCTGTCATGCCGATATTGCGCGCGCCGATATCATCATTGCCGGCATGCTGTTCATGGAAGATCACTTCCGACTGGTGCAGGATGCCATTGCCGCGCGCCGCGCCGATTGCGATGCGCTGGTGTGCTGCCTCTCGGCGCCTGAGATCACGCGCCTGACGCGCATGGGCCGGCTTGATATGTCCGCCGAAGCCAAGGGGCTGATGGGTCTGCTGAAGCGCCTGCGCGGCAAGAAGGATGGCAATGGCGCCAGCGGCAAGGGCCAAATGCGCATGCTACGCGAATTGCCAAAGCTGCTGCGCTTCATTCCCGGCACCGCGCAGGATTTGCGCGCCTATTTCCTGACGCTGCAATATTGGCTGGCGGGATCGGCGGATAACCTCGCGAATATGGTGGCAATGCTGGTGCAGCGTTACACCAAGGGAAAGCAGAAGCTCTCCGTTGCCGCGCCCATCGAATATCCGGAAACCGGGCTTTATCACCCGCGCATGAAGGGCCGTATTGGTGAGAACCTGGCTGCCCTGCCGCGGGCCGGCTCACGCGGCACGGTTGGATTGCTGTTGCTGCGATCCTATGTCCTGGCGGGCAACGCCAAGCATTATGATGGCATGATAGAAACGTTGGAAGCGCGCGGGCTGAATGTCATTCCCGCTTTCGCTGCGGGGCTTGATGGTCGCCCGGCCATGGATGCCTTCTTCACCAAGGATGGCGCGCCCGCAATTGATGCGCTGGTGTCCTTGACAGGGTTTTCGCTGGTGGGTGGCCCCGCTTATAACGATGCCCGCGCGGCAGAAGCGGCACTCGCCAAGCTTGATGTGCCCTATATCGCTGCGCATCCGCTCGAATTCCAAACCATGAAGCAATGGGCCGGCAATGCGCGCGGGCTTTTGCCGGTGGAAGCCACCATGATGGTCGCCATTCCCGAATTAGATGGCGGCATTTGGCCGATGACTTTTGGTGGCCGCTGCGGTGCGGGCGGCGATGCCAATGAACGTTGCGCTGGCTGCGATGGCGTTTCCTGCGCCCGCGACATGGTGCCGCATCCGGAACGCGCCGGCACCCTTGCAGACCGCGTCGCGCGTCTGGTGGCTTTGCGTCGGACGGAACGCGCCGAACGCAAAATTGCAACCGTGCTGTTCAATTTCCCGCCCAATGCCGGCACCACGGGCACAGCGGCCTATCTTGGCGTCTTCCCCTCGCTGTTCAATACGTTGAAAGCCATGAAGGCGGCGGGCTATCACGTTGAGCTGCCAGAAAGTGCTGATGCCTTGCGGGAGATGGTGATCAACGGCAATCGCGACCGTTACGGCACCACCGCCAATCTCGCCGCGCGCGTATCCGCTGACCAGCATTTGCGTCGTACGCCGTGGCTAGCCGAAATTGAGAAAAGCTGGGGCCCCGCGCCTGGGCGCATACAAACCGATGGGCGCGATATCTTCATTCTGGGTGTGCAGCTCGGCAATGTGTTCGTCGGCGTGCAGCCAGGCTTTGGCTATGAAGGCGACCCGATGCGGTTGCTGTTTGAGCGGGATTTCGCGCCAACCCACGCCTTCAGCGCCTTCTATCAATGGCTGAGGCAGGATTTTGGCGCAGATGCGGTACTGCATTTCGGCACGCATGGCGCCCTGGAATTCATGCCAGGCAAACAAGCCGGCATGTCCGCGCAATGCTGGCCGGATCGGCTGATTGGCGATTTGCCGAATTACTACCTCTATGCCTCGAACAACCCGTCCGAGGGCATGTTGGCCAAGCGTCGCGCCGGTGCCACGCTAATTAGCTATTTGACGCCACCCATTGCCTCAGCGGGGCTGTATCGCGGCCTGCTTGACCTGAAGGCTTCCATTGATCGCTGGCGTGCACTCGATCCTGATGCTGATCCGAATCAACGCGCGGCACTGGCCGGGTTGATCCAGGCGCAGGCAAGTGCGGTGGATTTGGCAATGGAAGAACCTGTCTGGGCTGATCCCGCGCCGGAGATCGTAAAGCTCAGCACCAGCCTGCTGGAGTTGGAATATACGCTGATTCCGCACGGCATGCATGTGGTGGGCGAACCGCCGAATGCCGAACAGCGCGCGGAAATGCTGACCGCAGCTGGTGTGGCGGAGGCAGGCGCCAAGGCGCGTTATGATGCGCTTTTGGCGGAAGATCACGAAATCCCCTCCATCCTGCGCGCCTTGGAAGGGCGCTACATCCTGCCCGCGCCGGGTGGTGATTTGCTGCGCAGCATGGATGTATTGCCGACGGGCCGGAACCTGCATGGCTTCGATCCCTTCAAACTGCCGAGTGCCTTCGCCGTACAGGATGGCATGCGCCAAGCAGAGCGTTTGCTGGAGCGCCATTTGGCCGAGGGCAATCAGGTGCCTGAAACCGTCGCGATGGTTTTGTGGGGCACGGATAATCTGAAAACCGAAGGCAGCCCGATTGCCCAGGCGCTCGCGCTCATGGGCGCCAGGCCGCGCTATGACAGCTATGGGCGTTTGGCCGGTGCGTCGCTAGTGCCTCTCGCGGAATTGGGGCGCCCACGCATTGATGTGGTGATGACGCTATCCGGCATTTTCCGCGATCTATTGCCGCTGCAGATGAAACTTCTGGCTGAAGCGGCGCTGCTCGCCGCGCAAGCCGAGGAGCCAGCGGAGCAGAATTTCATCCGCAAACACGCCTTGCAGCATATCGCGCAACATGGCGGCAGCATGGAACAGGCAGCGCTGCGCGTCTTTGGCAATACTGATGGCACTTATGGCGCGCATGTGAATTCCATGATCCATGACAGCGCCTGGAATGACGAAGACGAATTGGCGACGAGTTTCGTCCGCCGCAAGGGCTTCGCCTATGGCATGGATGGCAAGCCCGCCCGTGCCGACAAGGTTTTGCAGCAGGTTTTGGCGAGTGTGGAGATCACCTATCAGAACCTTGATAGTGTCGAGGTTGGTGTCACCAGCATTGATCAGTATTTTGATATGCTGGGCGGCGTGAGCCGCGCCGTGCAAGTCGCACGCGGTGGTCGGGCCTCCGCCATTTACATCAGCGATCAAACCCGCGGTGAGGGTAAGATCAGAACACTGGCTGAACAAGTGACGCTTGAAACCCGTACCCGCGCCCTGAACCCGAAATGGTATGAGGGCCTGTTGAAGCATGGCTATGAAGGCGTGCGCGAGATTGAAGCGCATGTGACGAATACCATGGGCTGGTCGGCTACAACTGGCCATGTCGCGCCTTGGGTCTATGAACGCATTGCCGATGTCTATGTGTTGGATGCGGAAATGCGGGACCGCATCGCACGGCTGAACCCCACCGCATCCGCCAAAATCGCCAATCGCCTGATTGAGGCGCAG
>JADCFR010000228.1 GCA_020249415.1 Roseomonas sp.
GGAGGATTTCGCCAGGCCCAAATGATCCCGCAGCGTCGCCCCGGCATATTCCTTGCGGAACAGCCCACGGCGCTGCAATTCCGGCACCACATGCGTCACGAAATCGCGGTAGCCATCGGGCACATAGGTCGCGGCCACCACAAAGCCATCACAGGCCGGCTTGGTGAACCATTCTTCCATCTTATCCGCAATTTCCTTGGGGCCGCCCACCATATTCATATTAGGCCGACCTCGGCCACTGCCGGTGATGAATTCGCGCACGGTCGGGTTCTTCTTGCCGGTATTGCGGACAACGCGGTCACGAATGGCTTGCAGCCCTTGCATGCTGGCCATTTCCGCATCGCTGAAGGGTTCGTCCATGCCCTTGGTCGAGAAATCGAAATTCAGCGCTTCTGACAGCAAGGAAAGCGCATCAATTTCCAAGGGCAGGCTGGCGATCAGCGCGGCCTTGTCTTCGGCCTCGGCCTTTGTCGCGGCGCAGATGGGGGAAATCAGCGTTGCCACCTTCACATGATCCGGATTGCGCCCGGCTTCCGCGATCATGTGTTTGAATTCGGCATATTCCTTCGCGCCAGAAGCAACATCGTGATAGGCGACAAAAACAAGCTCCGCCCAGCGCGCGGAAAAGCGCTTGCCGCGCCCGCTGCTGCCGGCCTGGATTACCACGGGCCGGCCCTGCGGGCTGCGCGGCACAGTGAAAGGCCCGCGCGATTTCAGGAATTGCCCACGATAATCCAAGCGCCGCACCTTATTGCCATCGGCAAAGCGGCCTGTAGTTTTGTCCACAATCAGCGCATCCGGATCCCAGGCATCCCAATGACCCAGCACGATTTCCACGAATTCATCGGCGCGATCATAGCGCCGGTCATGTTCCATCATTTCATCATGGCCCATATTGGCGGCTTCACCGTCATTCAACGATGTCACCACATTCCAGGCCGCGCGCCCGTTGCTCATCAGATCAAGCGTCTGCATGGTGCGCGCGACATGGAAGGGCTCGTAGTAAGTGGTTGAGGCGGTGGAACCAAGGCCGAGGCGCGAGGTGACCGCCGCCATCATGGTCAGCGTCACAATGGGATCAAGCTTCACGCAGCGAATGCCATGTTCCACCGTGTGGTGATGGTCATTGCCGTAGCGATCCGGCATGGAAAGCCGGTCATCGAAAAAGCCAAGATCGAATTTGCCGGCTTCCAGGATGCGCGCGATTTCCTGATAGAAATCGGCGGTCAGGAAATCGGTGCGTGAGAGCGGGTGCCGCCAGGAACTGGCGTAGTTGGTGCAGTTTTGCGCCTGCATGAAGCCGACAAGATGCATTTGCCGCATGGTCTGTTCCCACCCATTGAGTAAGAACAGTTTTGCAGCTTGGCGGGCAGCGTCAACCTGCCCTTACGTTGTACTCAACCCAGCGCGGCAACCCCCGGCAATTCCTTGCCTTCCAACCATTCCAGGAAGGCGCCGCCGGCGGTCGAGACATAGCTCATCCGCTCCAGCACACCGGCATGGCGGAGTGCTGCCACGGTATCGCCACCCCCCGCAATGGATTTCAGCGCGCCCGATTGCGTCAGCGCCGCAACAGTCTGCGCCGCCGCCACCGTCGCCGCATCAAAGGGTGCCGTTTCAAACGCACCGAGCGGGCCGTTCCAGACCAGGGTGGAAGCGGTGCGCAGCCGCGCTTCCAACATGGCCTCGGTTTCCGGCCCGACATCCAGCGCCATCATGTTTTCAGGCACATCATCCACGCCCACGGTGCGGGTTGGCGGATTGGCGCGGAATTCCTCGGCCACCACCAGGTCAACCGGCAGCAGGATGTCGCAATTCGCGGCCTTGGCTTGTTCCATGATCTGCCGCGCCGTTGCGTGCATTTCCGCTTCCTGGAGCGATTTGCCCATGCCATGGCCCTGCGCGGCCAGGAAGGTATTGGCCATGGCACCGCCAATCACCAGCACATCCACCTTGCTGCAAAGATTGCCGAGCAATTCAAGCTTGGTCGAAACCTTGGCACCACCCACAATTGCCACCACTGGCCGCGCCGGATTACCCAGCGCCGCATCCAGCGCCTTCAATTCCGCTTCCATCAGCCGCCCAGCATAGGCCGGCAGCAGCCGCGCGACACCTTCCGTGCTGGCATGCGCGCGATGCGCTGCCGAAAACGCGTCATTCACAAAGGCGTCACCCAGCTTGGCAAGCGCCGTTGCCATGGCGGGATCATTCTTTTCCTCACCGGCATGAAAGCGCGTGTTTTCCAACAGCAGCACGCCGCCTTCGGCCAGCGCCGCCACAGCCGCTTCGGCTTCTGCGCCCACGCAATCATCGCACCAGGCAACCGGGCGATGCAGCGCGGCGGCCAGCGCTTCCTGCATCGGCTTCAGGGACATTTCCGGCACACGCTTGCCCTTGGGCCGATCAAAATGGCTCAACACCACAACCCTGGCACCCTTCTGCGCCAATTCGGCGATGGTCGGGCAGAGGCGTTCGATGCGCGTACGATCCGTGATGCGGCCATCCTTGACTGGCACATTCAAATCCGCGCGCAGCAATACGCGCTGACCCTTGGCAGGCAGCGCATCAA
>JADCFR010000229.1 GCA_020249415.1 Roseomonas sp.
CCCATGCCGCGTTCGATGGTCAGCAAATCCTCCCCGCCATGGGGGTAATTGCTTTCCTGACCAGGTTGGGAAGATGTCCAGCGCGGGGCCTCCAGCGCCTGCTGCGGGTCCATGCCGAAATCCGCGCAGGCGACCAGCAACTGGGTATTCACCTGCACCTGATTGTCAGCCCCCGGCGTGCCGAAGATCAACCAGGGCTTGCCCGCCTTCATCAGCATGGGCGCATTCATGGTGTGGCGCACGCGCTTGCCGGGGGCCAAGGCGTTGGCGTGGCCCTCATCCAAATGCCAATAGCTCATGCGGTTATTGAACAGGATGCCGGTCTCAGCGCCCATCACGCCGGAACCGAAGGCCGAATTGATGGATTGAATGGCGGAAACGGCGTTGCCGTCGTGATCCACCACGCAGAAATAGGTGGTGTCCGTTTCCTGTGCGCCGCGCACCGGCAGGTTCGCCGCGCGATCCGTGATGGTGGCGGCATGTTCGGCAGCACGTTCGGCAGAAAGCAGCTTATCAAGCGGCGGGCGCGCCTGCCCCGCATGGGCTTCGCGGTCCAGAAAGGCGCGCTTTTTCGCTTCCACCATCAGGTGAATCAACGCCGCACTGCCCCAGCCAAGTGCCGCAAGATCGAAGCGATCCAGAATGCGCGCCATTTGTGCCATGGCGAAGCCCATGGAATTGGGCGGCGTCTGCCGCAATTCAAACCCGCGATAGGGCACGGCGATTGGCGGCGCGATTACCGCTGCAACAGCGGCCAGATCAGCGGCGCGCACCAGGGCGCCCGCCGCTTCAAGATCAGCCGCCAGCATCGCGCACAAGCGGCCCTGATAGAAATCAGCAGGCCCTGCCGAGGCCAAACGCTGCAAAGTCGCCGCCAGGGCGGGCTGCACCAGCATATTTCCCAAACCGGGCGGCTTGCCCTCCGGCAGAAACAGCGCGGCACTCAGCGCATCGGGCGAAAGCCGCGCACCGTTTTCGCCGGCAAAATGGCGGAGCGCATGAGTTGCCGCAAAACCATCGCGCGCCGCTTCAATGGCGGGGCCAAAGAGCGCGCCCCAGGGTTTGCTGCCTTCTGCGCCATGCAGCGCGGCAATGCCAGCCACCATGCCGGGCGTTTGGATGGAAAGCGGGCCATGCACCGGTATGCCGCCCGCCGCGCGGTAATGCGCAATGGTTGCCGCCGCCGGCGCCGCCCCGGTGCCATTATAGGTGGTACTGACGCCGTTTTTCGCATTCCAGGCATGGTAGAAACCATCACCACCCAGCCCCGACATATGCGGTTCCACCACGCCGAGCGTAAGCGCAATCGCCACCGCCGCATCAGCGGCATTGCCGCCGGCGCGCAGAATCTCCATCCCCGCCGCTGTTGCCACCGGATGGTTGCTTGCCACCGCGCCGCGCCGGCCCATGATCAAAGGGCGATGCGCGCGAATGCCTTCATAAGCCATGGCTCAGCCCCCGAGATTCATGCGCGCGACAATCGGCGCCCAGCGGGTGACTTCCGCTTGCACATGCGCTGCCGCGGCGGCGGGTGAGGGATCAGGCCAGGTTTCCACACCCGCCGCGGCCAGGCGCTGCTTCACCGCCGGATCGGCAACCGCGCGTAGTGCTGCGTCACGAATGGGGGCCAGCGCTTCTTCCGGCGTGCCGGGCTTGGCAAACAGCACCTGCCAGGCCGTGACTTCATAGCCAGGCACACCAACCTGCGCGAGTGCGGGCAGGCCGGGCACCAGATCGGATGGTGTCGCGGAACTGACCGCGAGGCCCCGCACGCGGCCATCGCGCATCAGGGGTGCCAGCATGGTGGGGCTATCAATCGTCAGGTTCATCCGCCCGGCGAGCAAATCCTGCACCGCATTGGCCGCAGTGCGATAAGGCACGATGGTGAAGCTGGCGCCGGAAAGCTGGCGGAACAATTCGCCTGCCAGATGATTCGTCGCCCCTGGATTGGTCGCGCCGTAATTCGCTTCCTCCTTCTTCTGCGACAGCCACGCCATCAGCGATGCAACATCTCGCGCCGGCACATCCGGATGCACCGCCAGGACAAAGGGCTGCCTGCCCACCAAGGCGAGGGGGATGAAATCCGTCACGGGATCATGCGGGAAATTCGGATAGACCGCGCGCATCACAGGGTGATTGTTGGTGCCGATGAAAATCGTATTGCCATCGGCGGGCAGGCGATGAAACGCCGCCGCGCCCACGGTGCTGCCGGCGCCTGGGATATTCTCCGGCACCACCGGGCGGCCCAACTGGGTTTGCAAGGCATCCGCCAGGATGCGCCCCACCACATCCGTCACGCCACCCACACCCACGGGGATGATCATGCGCAAGGGCCGCGCCTGGGCAAGCGCCGGGGCAGCCAAGCCAAGCGCGGCAGCGGAAAGCAGGGAACGACGCAGCATGGGGGGACGACCTTTCGCTTTTGCCAAACCATAACCCTAGCCTGCCTTGGGCATTCTGCCAGCCCTGCCGCGCTTGGCTTTCCAAGCCTGGGGTTTCGCGCTTAGCTGACGTTCAAAGCGGGGGACACGAGATGGCGAGCATTGTTCTGATCCACGGGGCCTATCAGGGTGGCTGGATCTGGCGCTTCGTCGCCGAACGGCTCCGCTCTGCGGGCCATGATGTGCATGCGCCAACGCTGGATGGCTGCGCGGAACGCCGCCATCAGATGCGCGCCGGCATTGATACCGAAAGCCATGGCCAGGAAATAGCTGAATATCTCCATTTCCATGATTTGCGCGATGCGGTGCTGGTGGGCACTTCTGCCGGCGGCATGGTGATGGCAGCAGCGGCAGAGCGCGCACGCGACCGCATCGGCCGCCTGGTGTTCGCCGATGCGCTGGCGCTGATGGATGGGGAGAAGATTCGCGACATCGTCACACGCCCCGCCGCCATCAACACCGATATCGCGCTTGGCCCGAGCCGAGAGGATGCGCTGAACAGGCTTTTCCTTGGCATGGAAAGGGGCCTCGCCGAATGGGCGGCGGATCGCATGACGCTGCATCCGATCAAAACTTTCACGCAGCCGGTGAAGCTGCCAAGCTTCTGGCAGCAATCCTGGAACGCTTCGGTGATCTATTGCCCACAAGCGGCCAATCCCGGTGAGGCGCATCAGCGCCGCTGCGCCGAAAAACTCGCGGCGCGCTGGCATGTGATTGACACGGGCCATTACCCCATGCTGACCACGCCGGATGAGCTTGCGCGCATCATCATCTCCGGCTGAGCCTTACGACCTTGCCGTCATTGGTGGCGGCATCAATGGCGCCGGCATTGCACGCGATGCCGCAGGGCGCGGGCTTTCCGTTGTCTTGTTCGAAAAAGGCGATCTGGGTGGCGGCACTTCGGCCAATTCCACGAAGCTGATCCATGGTGGCCTGCGTTATCTGGAACATTACGAATTCCGTCTGGTGCGGGAAGCGCTGATTGAACGCGAAATCCTGCTCGGCATCGCGCCGCATATCATCTGGCCGCTGCGCTTCGTGCTGCCGCATCACCAGGGCCTCAGGCCCGCCTGGCTGCTGCGGCTTGGGTTGTTCTTGTATGATCATCTGGGCGGGCGGAAACTGCTGCCAGCAACCAAGCGCATTGACCTGACAAGCTCGCCGCTCGGCGCGCCGCTCAGCCCCGGGCACACCATCGGTTTTGAATATTCCGATTGCTGGGTTGAGGATTCGCGCCTCGTGTTGCTGAATGCCAAGGAAGCGGCAGAACGCGGTGCGGCCATTCATCCGCGTATGGCGGTGACTGCTGCGCGACGCGATGGCGCGTTATGGCACATCACCGCCGAGGGTCGAGATGGGCAAGCCGAATTTCACGCCCGGGCCTTGGTGAATGCCGCCGGTCCCTGGGTTGGTGCTGTGCAAGGTTTGGTCATGGGCAGCAACCAGCCGGCGCGGCTCAGGCTGGTGAAGGGCAGCCACATCGTGCTGCCGCGGCTTTATGATCACGATCGCGCCTATATTTTCCAAAACGCCGATGGCCGCATCATTTTCGCCATCCCTTATGAGCGTGATTTCACCCTGATCGGCACGACTGATGAGGATCACCCGAACCCTGACGAGCCGCCGCAAATTTCGGAAGGTGAAATCGCCTATCTCTGCGCCGCCGCATCCGGCTATTTCCGCCAACCCGTCAGGCGCGAAGATATTGTCTGGACCTATTCGGGGCTGCGCCCGCTTTATGATGATGGAGCAAGCAAGGCACAGGAAGCGACGCGCGATTATGTGCTGAAGCTCGATTCGCCGGCGGGTCAGGCGCCGCTGCTGACGATTTTCGGCGGCAAGATCACCACCTATCGCAAGCTGGCCGAGGCCGCGCTGGCCGAGCTTCGCCTGAAGCCCGAAAAGGCCGGCTGGACCGCCCATGCGCCTCTGCCAGGCGGGGATTTCGCCCCCGATGGCTTCGCCGCGCTGCTTGCCGCCTTCCGGCGTGATTTTCCGCTACTGCCTGAGGCGCTTTGCACCCGGCTACTCCGCGCCTATGGCACCCGCGCCTGGCGGATTTTCACCCCTGGCCAGGACCCCGGCACGGCCATTGGCGCCGATTTGCACGCCGCCGAACTGGCGTATTTACGGCGGGAGGAATGGGCCGAATCGGCGGAAGATGTGCTCTGGCGCCGGAGCAAGCTTGGGCTCCGCTTCGATACCGGGGCGCGGGACAGGCTGGCCCGGCTGATGGGGGGCTGAAAAACCCGCAACACAAGCTTCGCGAAACCGTCTTTTACCTGTAATAAGGGATCAGTATCGGGCAACGATCGCCAACATTGAGGGAGCGAGAAAATGAATCGTCGTGACATTCTGCTGGGAACCGGTGGCCTTTTGGCGGCCCCCTTCATTGCGCCATCCGTGCGCGCCCAGGGCCGCACCGAAATCCAGTTCTGGTACGGGCTGGGCGGGGCGCTGGGGGAACGCGTGGCCGAACAGGTGACGCGCTTCAATGAAAGCCAATCGCGCTTTCGCGTGAACGCCAATTTCCGCGGTTCCTATGTTGAGGTGATGACAGGCGCCATCGCCGCCTGGCGCGCCGGCACGCCGCCCCATATCGCGCAGGTGTTTGAAGTCGGCACCGCCACCATGATGGCCGCCGGCCCCGCCATCCGCCCGACGCATGAATTGCTGGGCGAAGTGGGCATTACGCTCGATCCCAAGCGCTATCTGGCCGGGGTGCGCGGCTATTATTCCGATACGCAAGGCCGCCTGGTTTCCATGCCGCATAACTCATCCTCCGCGGTCATGTGGATCAATCTGGAGGCTTTCGAAAAGGCCGGGCTTTCCACGACCGATCTGCCAAAAACCTGGGCTGAGATTCGTGCTGCCGCGCAGCGCATCAAGGCGACGAATGCGGCGGAAATCCCGATCAGCACCGCCTGGCCAACCTGGGTGATGTTTGAACAAATGTCATCCATGCATGATGTGGGCCTGGCTTCCAAGGCCAATGGCTTTGAGGGCCTGGATGCGGAAATGAACCTCGCCGCGCCAATCTTCACCAAGCATACGAATATGCTGCTTGAGATGCAGCGCGAAGGAACATTTGTTTATGGCGGGCGCGATGCTGATGGCTTCGCGAGCTTCCCCGCCGGCAAGGCCGCAATGTCCTTCAATTCCTCGGCCGGTCGGGCGCAGGTGCAGCGCGAAGCCAAGTTCCGCTGGGCTTCCGTGATGCTGCCCTATCACGATGATGTGCTGCAATCCCCGCGCAATGGCGTGATTGGCGGCGCCAGCCTTTGGACGCTGACGGCACGCAACCGTACGGCAGAAGAATATCGCGGGGTCGCGGAATTCTACCGCTTCATCTCGGAAGTTGAGCAGGACAAGTGGTGGCACCATGTGACGGGTTATGTGCCGCTGACGCTGGCCGCTTATGAGGCTTCGCGCGCTGAAGGCTTCTATGCCCAAAACCCAGGTGCGGATGCGGCCATCATCCAGCTTTCCCGCGCGGAACCCACACCGAATAGCCAGGGCTTCCGCCTCGGCGGCTTTGTGGAAATCCGCAACATCATCCAGGAAGAGCTGGAGCGCGGCTTCCAAGGGCAGCAGAATACCGAAACGCTGCTGGCCAATGCCAATCGCCGCGCCAATGTGGTGCTGCGCAATTTTGAACGCGCCAATCGCCGTTGATCGCGTAGCGGGGCCGCCTTCGTGGTGGCCCCTCCCCTTTTTGATTGAGGCTCCATGCAGCGCAAGGCGATTTTCAACAATAAGCTGCTGCCCTATCTGCTGCTGGCGCCGCAGCTTGCCATTACCTTTGTCTTCTTCTTCTGGCCGGCGGGGGAAGCCATTTGGTATTCCTTCATCCGCCAGGATGCCTTTGGCATTTCCAAGCAATTCGTCTGGTTTGAGAATTTCACGGATCTTTTTGCGGACCCGCTTTATCATCAGGTCATCATCAATACGGTGATTTTTTCGGTGGCCGTTACCGTGCTTGCCATGGGTTTGGCGCTTGGCCTCGCGGTGCTGGCGGATCGGCATATTCGTGGCAAGGATGGCTATCGCACCTTGCTGATCTGGCCCTATGCGGTCGCGCCTGCCGTTGCCGCCATTCTTTATATCTTTCTGTTCCATCCTGATATCGGGCTGATCGGCCGCGCACTGAAGGCGGCGGGTGTTGCCTGGAATTATACGCTGAATGGCAATCAGGCCATGCTGGTGGTGGTGCTTGCTGCTGCCTGGAAACAGGTTTCCTATAACTTCCTGTTCTTCCTGGCCGGGCTGCAATCCATCCCGCGTAGTGTTTTGGAAGCGGCTGCCATTGATGGTGCATCGCCCCTGCATCGCTTCCGTACGGTGATCTTCCCGCTTCTGTCACCCACCACCTTCTTCCTGCTGGTGATCAACATTACCTATGCCTTCTTTGATACCTTCGGCATTATTGATGCGCTGACCAAGGGCGGGCCGGGCAATGCCACGCAAACCCTGATCTACCGCGCCTATATTGATGGGCGCGTCAATCTGGATATCGGCTCATCCTCCGCGCAATCGGTCGTGCTGATGATTGCGGTGATGGCGCTGACGCTCGTGCAATTCCGCTTCATTGAACGCAAGGTGCATTACTGATGGCGGAAGCGCGCAACAGCATCGCCGCCCCCATGGGCATGGCCGGCAGCAACCCCCGCGCCGATATGCTGACCCATATCATCCTGGTGCTTGGCGTGCTGCTTTTCGCGCTGCCGATTTGGATTGTGCTGATGGGTTCCACCCATGATGCCGCAACCATCGGGCGCGGTGAGGTCCCGCTTTTGCCCGGCGCCGAGGCTGCGGCGAATTATGGCGCGGTCTGGAATCAGGGCAACAAGCAGCGCGCCGGCGTGCCGGTTTCCACCATGATGTTCAATAGCGCCATCATGGCGCTGCTGATCACCTTCGGTAAAATCGCGATTTCCATCATCTCGGCCTATGCGGTTGCCTTCTTTTCCTTCCCTGGCCGCATGCTGTTCTTCTGGGCGATCTTCATCACGCTCATGCTGCCGGTGGAGGTGCGGATTTTCCCGACCTTCCAGGTTGTGTCCGATCTTGGCCTGGTGAATACCTATGCCGGGCTGATCGTGCCGCTGATTGCTTCCGCAACGGCGACGCTGCTGTTCCGCCAATTCTTCCTGACCATCCCGGATGAGCTGGTGGAAGCCGCCAAGATGGATGGTGCCGGCCCGATCCGGTTCTTCAAGGATGTGGTACTGCCACTATCGGCCACGAATATCGCGGCCCTTTTCGTCATTCTGTTTGTCTATGGCTGGAACCAATATCTTTGGCCGCTGCTGGTGACGACCTCCACCGATGTGGAAACCATCATGATCGGCATTGTGAAAATGCTGGGCTCTCAGGGGGATACGGAATGGCATCTGGTCATGGCGACCACCGTGCTCGCCTTGCTGCCGCCCGTTGCCATTGTGATCCTGATGCAGCGCTGGTTCGTCAAGGGATTGGTCGAGACCGAGAAATGAGAAAACCCCATGGCTGAGTTGAAACTATCCGGAATTGTGAAGAAGTTCGGCGCGGTGCGCGTGCTGCATGGCATTGATCTGACGGTTCAAAATGGAGAGATGATTGTCATTGTCG
>JADCFR010000023.1 GCA_020249415.1 Roseomonas sp.
CGCGGAGCCTCGCGATATCATAGTAATGCACATTCATGCCGAAGGCCTGCGCCAGACGCGCGGTCTTTTTGCCGATGGTGCCAAGGCCTACAATGCCCAGGGTGCGACCGCGCAATTCATACAGCTTCGGCGTTTGATTGCCGCGCCAACGACCAGCGGCGACATTGGCGTGCTGACGGATCAATTGCCGCGATACGGCCAGCATCAACAGCACCGCATGCTCGGAAACGGCGGTGGAATTCGCCCCGCCATTATTGGCGAAGGGCACACCGCCACGCCGCGCTGCCGCGATATCCGCGCGGTCATAACCCGCGCTCAAGACCTGGATGAGCTTCAGCTTGGGCGCGATGGCGTAAAGCTCATCCTTGACCAGCATATCAACGAAGCCGACCAGATAATCGGCCCCCGCCATGGCTTCCTTCCAATCCGCGCCGCCAGGCTTGGCGATGCGCAGATCAAAACCATCCGGCGCCATTTCCTGGACCACCGCCTCATCCACCATGGATTGCGTGACAACAACAATACGCGGCTTCATGTTTCCTCCGAATACACCGTTCGGCGCAGCATGAACCGGCGTGCGCCCGTCGCCAAGGGGCGGGATTGCAGCTGGGCTTGGCTGGCGCCATGCTGCTACGCGACAAGCGATGGGACGAGGGGTGATATCACGGTGAGGCAGCATCACGCGCCAACGGGGGCAGCCCCGGCATGAAGGAAGCCCCTTCTCGGCGCGCCTGGTTTATCCTGGCGGGAGGCTTTCTCGCCTTCACCATCAGTGCCGGGCTGATGCATGCCTATAGTGTGTTTCTGTTGGCTTTCATCGCCGAGTTTCGCTGGACCCGAGCGGAGAGTTCCATCGCCTATTCAGTCGGGCAGGTGGTGGGTGGCGTTTCATCGCCGCTGGTGGGCGGCATGGTGGATCGGCTCGGTGCGCGACGCATGGTGCTGCTGGGGGGCTGCCTGCTGGCACTTGGGTTGCTGGGCAGCGCCTTCGCGACATCCCTTTGGCAAATTGTGCTGCTTTATGGCGTGGTGATGACGCTGGGCGCCAATTGCATCAGCATGGTGGTGTTTGCGCCGCTGATATCGCGGCTTTTCGTCGCTCGGCGCGGCATGGCCATGTCCATGCTGCAATCCGCCAATGGTTTTGGCCGCGCGATTTCAGCGCCCATTGCGCAGCTCATGGTGAGTGAAGTTGGTTGGCGCAGCGCCTATCTGCTGCAAGCCGGCGTGATGGCGGCGCTGATCTTGCCATTGGCAGCGCTGTTTCGTGGGGCAGAACAAACGCCCATGGCCAAGCCCGTCGCTGATAGTGTTCCGCAGCGCGATTGGTCGGTTGCGCAGGCCATGCGCACGCGGCATTTCTGGTTGCTCTTCACTGTCTATGGGCTGACCAGTATCGGCAGTTTTCTGGTGTCGCTCCATCAATTGGCCTTTGCCGTGGATCGTGGATTTGACCCGCTTTATGCCGCTTTCGTGCTTGGGCTTGGCAGTTTGTTGGCGCTGCCGGGTGTGATCCTGACCGGGACGATTTCGGATTACATCGGGCGCGAAGGTGCGGCGATACTGGCTTATGCGATTTCCATCATTGGCGTTGCTGCGGCGCTGCTGATTGATAATGCGGATCAGCATTTGTTGTTCTGGCTGCATGCGTGTTTCTTCGGCATTACCTGGGGCGCGCGCGGGCCGGCGATCACAGCGAAAACAGCCGATCTTTTCGGCGGCCCCAGGCTTGGCACCATTCTTGGCATGATCACCATCGGTTCCGGTTTGGGCGCCGGGCTTGGCGCCTGGGGCGCAGGTTTCCTGTTTGACCTGACCGGCAGCTATCAGCTTGGCTTCATGCTTTCCATCGCCGCTTATACAACCGGCGCCTGCGTGTTTTGGGCGCTGCGCAAGCCGGTGCGGGGCTGAACGCTATTTGCGCGTGCGCGCAAGAAACTCTGTTACCCTGGAGGCAGCATCAGCATTCACCGCACCTTCCGGCATCTCCCCGCGTGCCAGGGCCGCGATTTGGCGCACCGTATCCATGGCTTGGTGTTCCATCGCCTCTGGCGTCATGCCGCCGATATGCGGGGTCGCCACCACATCGGCGCGGGCGGCCAGCGCTGGGTTTGGTCTTTGATCCGGCGCACTGCCGACATCCATGGCAGCGCCAGCCAGATGCTTCGAATCAAGCGCTGCCATCAGCGCCGCTTCATCCACCAATTCCCCGCGCGAGAGATTGATGAAGCGCGCGCCAGGCTTCATTGTCGCGAAGGCGGCAGCATCAAAAAGATGCCTGGTAGTGGCATCGGAAATCGCGAGGCACACCACAATATCCGATCCCGCCAGCACTTCCGTGAACGATGCCTGCGTGATGCGCGGATCGGTCACCTTGGCAAAAGGGTCCGCCACCGCCACCTGCATGCCAAGCGCCAGCGCCACATCGGCCAAGCGTTGGCCGATGCGTCCATAGCCAATAATGCCAAGCCGTGCTGCCGATAGCTGCAAGCCCATGCGCCCTTGCGGTAGGCCGCCGGCGCGATAGGTGCCGACCATGACACTCACGTCGCGTGCCAGATCCACCATGAAGCCCAGCGCCAATTCCACCACGGCATCCACAAAGCCAGGTGTCGCGCGGGTTACCAATACGCCCGCTGCGCTGGCAGCCGGCACATTGATGGTGGAGATATCCACCGCAACGCGCAGAAATGCCAAAAGTTCAGGCGTCGCGGCGAAGGTTTCGGGAAGCCCCGGTGTTGCGCGATCCGCGACAATGGCATGGCAGCCGCGCGCCGCTTCGGCCAAGGCAGCGCCGGACAGCACCTTTGTGCCGGGGTTGCGGATAACCTCGGCATGCTCAACCAAGGCTGCC
>JADCFR010000230.1 GCA_020249415.1 Roseomonas sp.
AATCGCCGCCAGCGCCAGCGGGCGGCGCGCTTGGGGTGCATCCTTGCTCAGTCGCGCAAGGCGGCGAAGGTCCGAAGCGGTGAAGTCAGAACGTAAGGTAATCGCCCGTGGCATGGTAAGCCACCTATGCTCACCATGTTGAATCACATCTACACCGCGTCGGGGATCCCATAATTGAGTCGCCACGGGCGGGATTTGGTATAAGGCCTTCCGCCCGCTGCATGAGGGCGGCTGCAATCTGGTCAGAAGCTGAAAATCGCGCCTTGTCTGCGGCATCGGGTTAGCATGACCCGGTGTCGCAGGCTTCACGCCATAACCTCAATCGCCGCCAGCCCCTCGGCCAAAACGCGCAGAAGGTCACGCTGTTCCAGCGCGATGCAGCCCTCGGTCGGGGTGAAGCCTGGGCGCGCGAGGTGCAGGAAAATCGCGCTGCCGCGCCCGCGCGCCACCGGCGCGTCATTCCAGCCAAGCACGCCGATCACATCGTAAATTTCATCCGCGCGCCAAAGTTCCTCATGCCGCGCAGCATGCGGCAGGCGGATTTGCGTATTGTAATCGGTATGCGTCGGATCATCGCACCAACCATCATCGGGGGCGATGGGTGCTAACGGCACCGCGGCGCGCGGTGGGGCCAAACGATCAGCGCGATACAAAACGCGGCGCAACGGCAATAGGCCGATCGGGGTTGCGCCATCACCTTCGCGCTTATCGGCCCGCCTGCCACCCTTGCCGATAGCGCAACGATAAATCCCGCCCTGGAGCCGCAGCAGCCCATCCGGGCCGAGTTGAGCCATGCTCCCTTGGCGCATGACCTACCCCAGCATATGGCCGAAGCGCCGTGCCTTGGTGTCCAGATAGGCGTCATTCACGCCATTGGGGTCGAACTGATGTGCTTCGCGGCCCACCACATCAATGCCACAGGCAGCCAAACCCGAAAGCTTGTCGGGATTATTGGTCAGCAACCGCACGCGCGTGATGCCTACCTCACGCAACATGGTCGCCGCCACCAGGAAGTTGCGTTCATCCGCGCCATAGCCAAGCGCGCGATTGGCATCGAGTGTATCCAACCCGCGATCCTGCAGCGTATAGGCGCGCAGCTTATTGACCAGCCCAATGCCACGCCCTTCCTGCGCCAAATACAGCAGCACCCCGCCTGCCGGGTCTTCCGCCATGCGCTTGATGGCGCCGCGCAGTTGCGGCCCGCAATCGCAGCGGAGCGAGCCCAAAAGATCGCCGGTGAAACATTCGGAATGCGCCCGCGCCAAGGGGGCTTGGCCGGCTGCTGCACTTGCCTCCGGATCGCCCACCAAAATGGCGAGGTGCTCAATCCCGCCATCGGCGGCGCGGAAGGCGATGATGCGCGCTTCCGGGGCATCTTCCAGCGGCACGCGGGCTTCGGCCACACGCTGCAGGCTGGCAGCGGCGCTGATGGGATAGGCCAGGATATCCTCAGCCGGCACGGTCAGCAGCGAAAGCCGCTCGGCCACACCGGGGGCAACGGGTGCCGCCACCAGGGCCGGCAGCAAGCGGCCAAGCTTGGCCAGCGCCAGGGCTGCGCCGGCCAGCGGGGGCGGCGCCAATTGCTCCGCTTCGGTCGGGAGCAGGCTTTCGGCGGTGGGGTCGGCAAAGCCGCGCAGCCTGGCGGGGTCCAAAGCGGCCGGGGGCAGGCGCAGCGCCACAACGGGCTGATCTTCCGCCTGAGTCACGGGCCGGCGCAGCAACGCCGCAGCACGCACCGGCGCCAACAGCAAAACCGGCGCGGCCAGCGCGGCCTTGGCGATGTCAGCCAGGCCCGCTGCGCCCAGGGTTTCCGCCGCGCCCACCAGCAGCGCCGTTTCCTGCTGGACAATCAGCACCGGCGTCCCGCGACGCAGATCGGATAGGGCACGATGCACCCCACGCATGGCCAAGCGGCGTGGATCAAGGGCGGGCTCTGAGCTTTGCGACAAAAGACTACCTTGTGGGGACATATGACGGGTTTCCAATACGCTCTTATTCAACCATGGGGAATGTGGCACTGTTACGGCGCTTTGCGAGCCCAAGGTCAGAAAGAAGGCGAAAGCCGCCCGGCCCGTCTTGCGGTCAGGCTTGGGGGGGTGGCATTGATACCGCTCAAGACCGGGTGCTGCCTCCATCCTGGCGGTGCCGCATGAGCAGGAAATGAGGCTCGCCGCTGATGACCGCCCCGCATCCCGTACTGATCGTGGATGACAATGAAAGGCTTCGGGCGAGCCTGGCTGAGCAATTGGCCTTTGGGGGCGAATTCACCACAACGGGGGCGGCCAGCATCGCGGCGGCTGAGGCCTTGATCCGCACCGATGGCGCCCGTTTTGCCGCCATGCTGCTTGATCTTGGGCTGCCAGATGGCTCAGCGCGGGAGTTTTGCGCCAAGCTCCGTCGCGCGGGTCTGCGCCTGCCCATCATCATCCTGGCCGGGGCGGCGGGCGAGGCAGAGGTACTGCCCTGCCTGGATGCCGGGGCGAATGACGCCATGGTGAAGCCTTTCAGGGTGCAGGAATTGATCGTGAAGCTGCGTGCGCAGATTGCGCGCCTGGCCGATGGGATGGATGGCGTTTGCACCATCGGCCCTTATGAGTTTCGCCCCACCGCCAAACTGCTTCAGGAACCGCGGCGCGGGCGCAAAATCCGCCTGACGGAAAAGGAAACCGCGATTCTGGCCTTCCTGCTCGGCACCGGCGGCGCCGCTGTTTCCCGCGAGACGTTGTTGAGTGAGGTGTGGGGTTACAACAGCAAGGTCACCACGCATACGCTGGAGACGCATATTTATCGCCTGCGCCAGAAGATCGAAGCCAATCCGGCAGAGGCGCGTATTCTGTTGACCGATGCAGGTGGCTATCGGCTGGAAGCGGGTTAGGACGCCAAAGCGCGCCCTTCAGTGCTTCCAGATAATCTCGGCGGGTGGTGCTTCGGTCGGGTCCACGCGCAGCATTTGGCCATTCATTACGCTTTTCCCGGTAAAGGCCAGGATGAAGCCCCAATGAGAGACCACCAGCGTATGGGACCAATCCTGCAGCGCGGCCATCTCGGCGCGGAAAAGCTGGGCGCGGTCAATAACCTGTTCGGCGGGTTCCTCGACCGGCGGCCACCAGACCTCGTCAATATGGTCCAGCACCACATGCGGAAAATCGAAGCGCAATTCCGTCACCGGCCGGCCGATATCGCAGGTGAAGGCGTAGCGTTCGCGCACGGTTGGCGTCACGGTCAGCGGCAGGTTCAAGCGCCGTGCGACTGGCAGAGCGGTTTGCAAAGCCCGCGTATAGGGGGAGACGATGATGCGCCGGATGCCCTCATGCGCCAGCGCCTCGGCGGCTTCTTCGGCCTGGGTCTGGCCAAGTGGCGTGAGCTTGGGGTCAATAATGCCGGGGTCCTTGCGGGTTTGCGTGAAAAGCAGGTTGAATTCGCTTTGCCCATGCCGAAGCAGAATCACGAGTGTCGCCCCTTGTTTGAACCCCGTTTGTCTAGCGAGGCTCAGCCAGGCCCGCAACCAGCCTTCCATTTGGGCAATCGGCGCTGGGTTTGGGTGATTCATTCCTTGTTCCACGCGATCCAAGCGTTGCCCTTGGGCGGTCGAGACCCTAGATTAGGGGCTAAGGAGCAAAAACATGGGCGGCTTGCCGATAGATCTGATCCTCTTTGCCATGGTCGCGGCCTTTTTGGTGCTGCGCCTGCGGAGCGTGCTTGGCCGCCGGACGGGGTTTGAACGTCAGGCGCAGCCCGAAGCCGCGCCGGTGCCGGTGCGTGGCCCCGCGACTGAGGTTGATATCGCGCCCAAGCCGTCCCAGGGCGGTGCGCGGCGTGCCATTCCTGACCCGCGCAGCCCAGCCGGTGAAGCGCTGATGCAAATCCAAAAGCGCGACAGCGGTTTTGACCCGAACCGCTTTCTGGACGGCGCTGAGACGGCCTTTGGCATGATTGTGGAAGCCTTTGCCCGTGGTGATCGCGCCACCTTGAAGCCGCTTTTGTCGGACGAAGCCTATGCCGGCTTTGATCAGGCAATTGCCGCGCGTGA
>JADCFR010000231.1 GCA_020249415.1 Roseomonas sp.
GGGCATGGTGATGTTCTCCGATCCGTCCTGATGGCCGCGACTTAGGGCGCCACTTTCCGCAAATAAAGCTGCCACAATGGCAAACGATGATAGAATTCGATCTTTCGCTGATAGATATTGACGAAAGCGTCAATTGCAGGTTTTGGCATACGCAGGGGATCGCGCTTCTGGGGCATTTGATCCGACCAGATGTAGTCATCGAAGATAAGCGTTCCGCCAACACGCAATAGCGGAAAAGCCAGTACTGCATCAGCCAGGACGTCGGGCGCTTCGTGTGAGCCATCAATGAAAATCAGATCGAAACGCTCCCGCGGGCCAGCGGCCAAAAGCTGCAAAAGCCCATCATGCGAATTCTGCTTGATTTTGTGCAGGGTGACCCGATTGGCCACCTTTGCAAGCGCAATGCTTGTATTGTGGTCGAAGCGACGTTCCACATCACTCATTGTCGCCCGGTAAAAACCGCTGGAGTCGCGATGTTCCTGACCGCCAACCCAGTTATCTATGCAGGTCAGGGAAGCCTCACTTGGGGCAAGGGTACCGAGCTGTTCGATCGTGAAACAGGCGGATCTTCCCTCGAATGAGCCGATTTCGAGCGTATGGCGCGGCTTTTCCTGTTGAAAAATACGCTGCCATGCCGGGATATTCGCGGCGAACCATTCGCGTGTGAAGTCGTATGAATCGGCATTGAAGGTGAGGTTGTTTTCGGACATGAAGTAATCTCTCCTGTAAAGACATCCCTTACCATGCCGAAGGCGATGGTTATCGGCATACGTCGCTGGTCGTGCCATTCCAAGCTTTCTGTGCGCGAGAGAATGGCAGGACATGGTCGCTGAAGCAATTCGTTCTTCGCCATGGTTGCTGGACCCTCGGGACGCCCTCAGATCCTGGACTTCGCTTCACGAGAAGGCATGAGCTTTCACACAGATGTCCATGGCGTTCGCGGCCTGTTTTACCGGGCAACTTTCTGCAAATAGAACTGCCAAAGGGGCAGCCATTGGTAAAGCGCCAGCTTTCTATGAAAGATATTCACGAAAGCATCAATCGCGGGTTTTGGCATTCTTGACGGATCGCGACGTTGAGGCAATTGGTCGGACCAGACATAGTCATCAAAAATAAGTGTTTGGATGGTTTCAAGCGCGTAAGTATCCGATCCCAGGTCGGAATGAAGCGCGAAAACCAATCCTGCGTGAATTCATAGCCATTGGTGCTGACATTATCCGGCGCATCAGACATTGAAACTCTCCCGATTGATTACTGGATAGACAAAATGGGTTGTTATTGAAAAAGAAACTCTCGCGCAATGCTGCGGCAATCCATCTCAAACTCCAGATCAACCACGGGCGGGCGGCAATATTGCCAGGTCAGCCCATGGCGCGCGGCGCCGCGTCGGACGATTTCCTCGGCGAAAAACGGCCCCAAATCATGCACCGTATAGGCCTGCACACCCGTCGTTGCGCGCCAATCGGCGCCCAGCAAGCCCATGCGGCGTTCCATCTCCCCCAGCACCCAGCGCGCCTTGGCGAGCATGCCGGCGGGTGAGGTATCACCAAGTGCCACCGTATTGCTGCGGTAATCGCCCTTGCCTTCGGCGGCTTCCCCACTGCCGGCAATCGCGAAAGAAGGTGCCGCGCCAGCATCCGGCACGGTATAGACAAAGGCATGGAAACAAGGCTCCGCCGGTGGGGCGATTTCCGGGCAGACATTGCTGCGCGCCACGGGGTTCAGCCCATCGCGGAATAGCCCCCATTCCTGCAAGACGCCACCATAAATGCGGTTGAAGGCGGCGAAGCCTGCTTCGGTGAATGGCGCGGGGGAGCGTAATTCGCAGGCCGCAAAAGCAAACTTTGGCCGCCCGAGCGCTTCCAAATGGGCCGCAATCCGCGCGAAACCCGCCATGAGCGGCAAGGGTTCAGCAAAGCGCACACGTTCCAGGCGGAAGCCCGGTTCGGCGGCGACACCGGCGCTATATTGATAGACGCCTGGAATGAAACGGTAGCCCGCTTCGGGAATTGTCTGGACCATGCGCGCCCTTCCGGCCTTTGGGTTGCGGTTCGGCCATGGTGATGGCAGTCAGGCTGCGGAACAAGCCCCCTCAAGGACAGCATTGAATGGCACAGCCCGTCGCGCTTGGTATCATCGGCCTTGGCATCATGGGTGAGCGCCTGTTGCGCGCTGCCCTTGATCATGGCGCCGAAAGCGTCACCCCCGTCGCAGTCTGGGACCCCGCACCGGAAGCGGCGACGCGGCTTGCGGGCATCACCGGTGCGCCACGCATGGTGGCGACACCGGATGCGGTCATCAACGCCTGCGATTGCCTGTACATTGCCGCACCACCGGCCGCCCATATACCGCTGGCCGAGGCCGCCATCGCCGCCGGCCGCAGCGTCTTCATCGAAAAACCGCTCGCGACATCGCTTCATGAGGCACGCGCTTTTGTGGCGCGGGCCGAGGCAGCGGGCGCGCGGGTAGCAGTGAATTTCCCGATGGCGTCATCGCCGGCGGTGGCGCAGCTTTCCACTTGGCGGGCTGCACTCACGCCCGAGAACCTCGCCATTGAAGTCGCCTTCCCCACCTGGCCGCGCGGCTGGCAGCAGGCGGCGGCAAGCTGGCTGGCGAAACGCGCCGAGGGTGGCTTCACGCGCGAAGTTGTCTCTCACTTCCTGTTTCTCACGCGCCGGCAATTGGGGCCAATCCAGCTTTTGGAAGCACAGGTGACCTATCCAGCCGGCGATGGCGCGGAAACCGCCATCACGGCGCGGCTGATGGCAGGTGGCGTCCCGGTCACGCTGCAAGGCTCGGTTGGCACCACCACCAAGGATGACCACAATACCTGGACACTGAATGGCGCAATCCGGCTGCGCGACTGGTCCTTTGCCGAAAGGCTTGGCGCTGATGGCGATTGGGCGCAGGCGCCGGATGCGCTGCCCAATGAGAAAATGCGCCCGCTGGTGTTGAAGGGCCAATTGGCGCAAGTGGCCGCCATGACGCGCAGTGAGGCGCATCGGCTGGCAACTTTGCGCGAAGCCCTGGAAGTGCAGGAAATTGTGGAGGCTATCTTGGCCGCGTGAAGCATTGCGTCATCGGCTGATCAGCCCTTCAAAATCTCGGCATTATGGGCACCCAGTCGGGGCGCCGGCCCCGCCATGCGCGGCCTTTCGCCATTGAAGGAAAGCGGCATGGCGACGAGTGAAAAATCCTCATTCGGCACCGGCTGCACCATGCCAAGCGCCTGGGTTTGCGGTTCGGCCAGCACTTCGGGAATGCTGTTCACCGGCGCGCAGGGCACACCAATCCGCGCCAGCCGTTCCAGCCATTTGGCCCGCGGTGTAATGCGCATCAGCGCCGCAATCATCGGCAGCAGAAGCGGCTTATGTTTCAGGCGTGCGCGATTGGTCGCAAAGCGTTCATCGCGCGCCCATTCCGCATGGCCCAATTCGGCGGCGAATTTCGCAAACAACCGGTCATTGCCGCAGCAGACCAATACCGGGCCATCGGCGGCATCAAACGCCTCATAAGGTGTCAGATTGGGATGGCCAGAGGCATGGCGTTCCGGCAGCTTGCCCATATTCACATAGGCACTGATTTTCTGCCCGGCCCACAAAAGCGCTGTTTCAAACAGCGAAGTGTTCACGACGCCGCCCTGGCCCGTGCGGTGGCGCCGTTCCAGCATGGCGAGCGCGCCGAGCACGGTCCAAAGCCCTGTCCCCTGATCCACAACGGAGGCGCCCATGCGCACCGGCGGCCCATCCGGTTCGCCGGTGATGGAAGAAAGCCCACCAAAAGCCTGCAATAGCGGTTCATAGCCAGGGCGCAGCTTTTCCGGCCCGACATGGCCAAAGGCCGACATTTCACAATAGATCAAATGCGGATGCCGCGCGGTTACGGCCTGCGCGCCAATCCCCAAAGCCTCTGCCGCACCGGGACGGAGATTATGCAGCATGATATCGGCCTGTGTGAGCAAGCCATGCAAAGCCTCCACCCCCTCCGGCGATTTCAGATCGAGTGTGATGGACTTTTTGCCGCGATTGAATTCGTGGAAATTCAGCGCATCGCCATGGCGGAAATCGGGGCCCATGCGGCGCGCATCATCGCCGCCATCGGGCTTTTCCACCTTGATCACATCAGCGCCGAGGTCAGCGAAAATCGCGCCCGCGAAAGGGCCGGCCAGCACCTGGCCAAGCTCCACCACGCGCACACCGGCAAGCACGCCCGTCATTGCAATTCAATCCCGGCTTCGCGCACCAGGCGCTTCCATTTCTCGATCTCGCTTGCCTGGAAACGCGCCAGATCATCTGGCGAGCCCGGGCGCAACACCATGCCGCTGGCGGTCAGGCGGTCGCGCACGGCGGGGCGTGCCATGATCTCATTCACCAGGCCATTGACGCGGGCGATGATCTCGGGCGGCGTGCCGGCCGGCGCATAGATCGCATTCCAGGACAGCATTTCATAACCGGGGAAGCCCTGTTCTTCGACTGTCGGCAAATCGGGCATCATGGCAACGCGCTGGCGGCTGGTGACACCAATCGCGCGCACGCGGCCTTCGCGCGCTTGCGGCATGGAGGTTGTGGCATCCACAAACATCACCTGCGCCACGCCGCCGATCACATCCGTGATGCCAAGCGGATTCGAACGATAGGTGACATTGACCATATCCACGCCGGCCATGGATTTGAACATCTCTCCGGCCACGCGCGATGAGGCACTGCCGGAAGCGAAATTAAGCTTACCCGGATGTGCGCGCGCATAATCGGCAAGTTCGCGCATGCTGCGCACCGGCAGATCATTATTCACCACCACCAGCAGCACCCCGACACCAATCAAGGCAACCGGCGCGAATTCCGCGACTGGATCATAGGGCAGGCGATGAAACAAAGCCGGGTTGGACCCATGCGTGGTATTGGCCGTGGACAGAAACGTATAGCCATCAGGCCGCGCACGGGCGACCGCTTCTGAGGCGATGAAGCCATTAGCGCCGCCGCGATTATCCACCACCACGGGTTGGCCGAGTTCCGCACTCAGCGCATCGGTGAAATTGCGCGTGGTCACATCGGTGCCGCTGCCGGCGGGGAAGGCGACGATGAAGCGAATGGGCCGATCCGGCCAACGCGTGGCCGGTTGCGCGGCAGCGCCGCCCGCGCCCACCAAACCCAAAGCCCCCATAAGCGCCGCGCGGCGCGGCAATGCTGAGTGTTTCATGGCGTTTCCCTTTGGCTCTGGCGCGGCATCGCCCGCGGCGCCATAATCATGACCAAGCGTCATCGCGCCGGGCCAGGCTGTCAACGCCTGCGCGGAGCATTTTCAAGCCAAGTGGCTTCACTTGGCGACTCGGAAAATGCGACCAAATAAAGTTCAAGCCAAGTGGCTTCACTTGGCGACTCGGAAAATGCGACCAAATAAAGTTCAAGCCAAGTGGCTTCACTTGGCGACTCGGAAAATGCGACCAAATAAAGTTGTGGTGCGTTTCCGGTGAACAAAGGTGAACCGACAACGCACCAAGGGGAAACCGCCATGTCCGATCTGCCAAAGCATGTCCATTTCCACGAAGAGGGCCCGCGTGAGGGGTTTCAGATTGAACCCGTGATCTATCCGCTGGCCGATCGTGTCGCCTTGGTGGAAGCACTGGCTGAGACGGGCCTGACCGCCATTCAGGTGGCGTCCTTTGTCTCCCCCAAGGCCGTGCCGCAAATGGTGGATTCAGCCGAGTTTTTCGCCGCCATCAAAAAGCGCCGCGGCGTGCGTTATGAAGCGCTCTGGCTGAATGAACAGGGATTTGCGCGCGCCCGCGCCGCGCAAGGCGTTGATCTGGTCGGCAAGATCAGCCTTTACACATCGGATGCCTTCGCCAAACGCAACAATAACTGCACGGCGGCGGAAATGCGCGAACGGGTGATGCGCTGGCTTGATCTTTACGCCGAAGCCGGTGTCACGGTGGAACGCGCCTTGGTGATGACGGCCTTTGGCTGCAATTATGAAGGCGAGATTCCGCCTGAACGCCCGGTGCAGGAATTGCTCTGGGCGCATCGGGTCTGCGCGGAACGCGGCATTGATCTGAAGAAGCTCTATTTCGCCGATACCATGGGCTGGGCCAATCCGCAGGCGGTGCGCCGCCTGGTTGGCATGCTGCGCGAAAAACTCCCCAATGTGGAAGTGGGGCTGCATTTGCATGACACGCGCGGGCTTGGCACGGCCAATGTGCTGGCGGCGCTTGAAATGGGTGTTTCGCTATTCGACAGTTCCGTGGCAGGCTTGGGCGGCTGCCCCTTTGCCGGCCATGGCGATGCGCGCGGCGCGGGGAATATCTGTACCGAAGATATGGTATTTCTCTGTCACGAAATGGGCATTGCAACCGGCATTGATCTTGACCGGCTGATTGAAGCCGCGCGGCTTGCGGAGCGCATCATTGGCCGCCCACTCGCGGGGCGGATCATGCATGCCGGATCGCTCCGGCAATACCGCGCGGCGTAATGCGTAAAACAGCAGAATGATGATCGGGGCGATGAAGGGCGAAATCCAATGCCCTTCAAAGCGTTGCGCCGCCATCAATGGCAAGCTCAGACCCGGTCATGTAGCTGCTCTCGTCTGAAAGCAGAAACAGCACAAGTCGCGCCACTTCCTCCGCCGTGCCTTGCCGCCCCATGGGCACGGATGTCAACCGCGCTGCATTTTCCTCCGGTGTACGAATATCCAGCATGGGCGTCGCAATCGGACCCGGATGGACTGAATTTACACGAATGCCGCGTGGTGCGAGTTCGAGTGCTGCGGATTTTGTCATGCCACGCAGCGCCCATTTCGTGGCACCATAGGCAAAAGCGCGCGCCGATCCGCGCAGCCCGGCAGTTGAGGAGATATTCACAATCGAACCGCCCCCGGCCCTTTCCATCGTCGGCACCACCGCCTTCATGCCAAGAAAACAGCCAAGCTGATTGACGCTTGTGTGGCGTTCAAACAGCGCGGCATCGGTTTCCATCATCAGCTTCGGCACATAGATGCCGGCATTATTCACCAGCCCGGTGAGCGGGCCGAGTGCTTCAGCAGCCGCAACGGCCCGCGCCCAATCCGCTTCTTTGGTGACATCAAGCTTGAAGAATTGCGCGGCGGGGCCAAGCTCACTCGCCAGAGCCGCGCCTTCTGCTTCCAACACATCACCCAGGATAACGCGGGCGCCTTCCGCCACCAGGAGCCGCGCTTCCGCTGCACCTTGCCCGCGCGCGCCACCTGAAATCAGCATCACCTTGCCGCTGAAACGTGCCATGATCCACCACCTTGCTGGTCAGTGGCATCATGGCATCCGCTCCGCACCCTGGAAAGCCGGGGTATGGCCTTCCCGGGTGATGCTGCACGACATTATGCAGCGCGAATTTCACGCAGGAAGCTGTCCACCTGCTTTTTCAGCGCTACCCCATCCTTGCTGAGCGTTCCGGCTGCTGACAACAAAGATGTTGCGGCGCTGCCAGTCACGCTTGCGGCCTGGCTGACCTGGGTGATATTGCCCGCCACTTCTGTGGTACCCACAGCGGCCTGCTGCACATTGCGTGCAATTTCCTGAGTAGCGGCGCCTTGTTCCTCAACGGCGGAGGCAATGGCGGTTGAGCTTTGGCTGAGTTGTTCGATGGTTTCCGCAATATGCGTGATCACCTGCGCCGAACGCACAGTCGCTTCCTGCATCGCCTTGATCTGGGTTGCGATTTCATCTGTCGCCTTGGTGGTCTGGGAGGCCAGCGCTTTCACCTCTGATGCCACCACCGCGAAGCCCTTGCCTGCCTCACCAGCTCGAGCGGCTTCGATCGTGGCATTCAGCGCCAGCAGATTGGTCTGCCCGGCGATATCATTGATGATACGAACCACATCGCCAATGCGTTGCGCGGCTTCCGTCAGGCCCTGGACTTCCTGCGTGCTGCTGCGCGCCTGGCCGACCGCTTCGTTGGTCATACGGCTTGCTTCGGCCACTTGCTGCGCAATTTCACGAATGGAAGCCGTAAGCTCCTCGGTCGCAGAAGCCACGGTCTGTACATTTGCCGTCACCTGTTCCGAGGCCGCCGCCACCGCTGTTGATTGGCCAGAGGTTTCCTCGGCGGTGCGGGCCATATCCTCGGCTGTGCCCTGCAGGCGGGAAGACGCTGTCGTCACATTGCTCACTACCTCACCGATGCTTTCTTCAAACTTGTCGGCAAGGGCGTTCATGGCCATGCGGCGTTCTTCCGCAGCGCGTTGCTTTTGCGTCTCCTGCGCGTTGCGAAGTTCTTCGGTTTCCATCATGCCGTTGCGGAACACCTCCAAAGCTTCCGCCATGGTGCCAATTTCATCACGCTTGTCGCGGCCCGGTATTGCGGTTGAAAGATCACCCCTGGACAGGGCGCGCATGGCTTCTGTCATGCCCGTGATGGGGCGCGTGATGCCGCGCGCCAGGATGAAGCCCACAATCAGCGCTGCCATCAACATGGCGAAGGCGAAAGCGGTACCGTAGGTTAGGATCTTCCAGGCTTCCGCCGCATTCGCCTGATTGAGCGCGGCAAGATCACGCTGCAGGACATCCTCAACCGTCTTCATCAGATCAATGCGATCAGTGGTCGCCTTGAACCAATCGCGCGCTGTCACACCAGTGAGCGGCTTCTCTGCCCCTGCCTCCACCGCAATCCGGCGCTGCCGCTCTGCCTCGATAACAATTGGGCCACTCAGGGTCTGTTGCGCGGCATTGCGCTGCGCCTCGGTCGCATAAGCCTGGAAGGTTGAAAGATAGGCAGCCTGTTCGGCAAGAATGGTCAGCAGGGTGCGGTACTGCGCTGGCGTGAATTGGCCAGATGCAAAGCCCGCCGAACCAGTGGCCCGTTCCTGCCCCGCACGCTCCTTCGCGGCAAGGAAGTTGTAATAGGCGAGCAGATTGGCGGTAACGGCGGGCGAATCGGACACTTTCACCGATTCCTGCGGCACGGCAAGAAGATTGGTGATCAGGGAGGTATAGAAGCGGAAGGACTCCGGCCCAACTATCCTAAGGCCGCTCACCTCGGCGCGCTTGCCTTCAAGCTCACTCAGGCTTGCCAGGCCTTTTTCGACACTCTGCCGAAGCTCCGCGCTGTAATCCGAAAGTGTCAGACCACGCAGCGTGTCGCGTACAATGGCGATCTGGCCATCTGTATCACGCCGCTGGGCCTGAAGTTCATTCCCCATTTGCTGCCCACGGCTGCCGATGAACAGCGCCGACATGCCGCGTTCCTTCTGCAATTCATGCACAAGATCACTGATGCGGGAGCTGAAATGGCTGAGCGCCTGAAGCTGATGCGCCTGGCGCACCGTCTGCAATTGCTGCGATATGACAAGACCGCTCATGACCAAAACTGCCAGGATCGGCAGGGCGATAGCCAAGGCGAGACGTGTTCCGATCTTTAGAGAGATTTTTTGCCTGATCATTGATGAGCCTTTGCCGCAGGAGTAAGACAGACCAACATGCCTAAAACAAAATCATGAACATTGAATTAGGCCATAGCCGACATTTTTTGCCCAAATAAGCAGCGTTGGTTGTTGACTGGTTAATCGTGAAGTTGATCCAGAGTCAGCGCGACAAATGCGCCAGGGCGATGAAGGGCAGGACGCACGGCATCCGCCCAACAGGGGCAGCCTTCAAACCTATTCCTCTGCGTCTTCAGCGTCGGAATTGGGGCGAAGGATCTGCCCCTTTTGTCGCAAGCGCTAACCCCATCCTGGTTGGGTAGCTTTTCGCCCACTGCGATCCATGGCAAAAGCAAATGGAAGTCTGGCTTTTTCCGACGAAGAGCACAGTCGTTCTGTGTTGCGGATGATGCGGAAAGTCTTGTGTATCGGCGCTTTGTGCGCGGAGAGGCAACCATACGAAAGAAGGGAGGACAAAACATGCAACCAAGAACCAACCCAACCCGCCGCGCGCTATTGGCGCTGGGAATTGGCGCGGCCTTGTGGACGCCAAGCATCGCGCCCGCACAGGAAGCGAATTGGCCAAACCGCTCGGTGCGCATTATCGCAGCCTTCCCGGCGGGCAGCGGCACGGATAGCCTGGCGCGCTTCTATGGTGAGCGCCTTGGCCGAATCTTTGGCCAGAATTTTGTCATTGAAAACATTGGCGGCGCCAATGGCGCGATTGGCGCGCGCGCGGCGGCCCGCGCCGCGCCTGATGGCTATACGATTTTTTTCGGCTCGGTCTCCACCCATGCCGCCAATCCGCATCTGATGCGTGAACCAGGCTATGATCCGCTGCGCGATTTCGCCCCGCTTTCCATGATCAGCATCAATCCGCTGGGCGTTCTGGTACGCGCGGATTTTCCGGCGCGCGATCTGCAAGCTTTCATCGCCCATGCTCGCGCCAATCCCGGTGCGCTCAATTACGGCATCGGCAATGCCGGTGGCCTTGCCGGGACGCATTTGCTGAGCCAGGCCGCCGGCTTCAAGGCGGAGCAGATTTCCTATCGCGGGACGCCACAGGCCATGGCGGATTTGCTGGGCGGTCGGCTACATTTTCTCGTGACCGATCTGGGGCCGGCGGTCGAGCATTTGCGCGCCGGCACTATTCGCGCGCTGGCCGTTACTACCGCGCGGCGTGTTGAAACCCTGCCCGATGTGCCAACCGTGGCTGAAGCCGCGCTGCCCGGCTTTGACTTTGCTTCCTGGAATGGGTCATGGATGCCGGCGCGCACGCCGCCCGCGATTATCGCGCGGCTCAATCGCGAAATCCAAACCATCGGCCAGGGCGATGAAGCCAAGCGCCATATCGGGGCGCTTGGCATTGTTTCCACCACCAGCACACCGGAAGCGCTTGGCGATTTCAATCGGCGTGAATTGGATCTTTGGGCGCGCATCGCCGCTGAGGCGAATGTTGCGAAGGAATAGCGCGGGCGGTGCAGGGGTTGGCAAGCCCGGCTGGGTCGCGTAACGCCTGAACCATTGCGCCGCGGTGGCGCCGGGAGAGAGAGGACGGTCATGGCCGATATCATCATTGACATTGGTGGCGAGATTTTTGAGGCGTTTTTTGAAGATGCCGCCGCGCCGAAAACCTGCGCGCGCTTCCGCGCCCTGCTGCCTTATCAGGATCGCATCATTCATGTGCGCTGGTCCGGTGAAGCCTGCTGGATCCCGATGGGCGAACGTGAACTTTCCATCCCCTGGGAAAACGCGACCAGCTATCCGGCGCCTGGGCAGATCATTGTGCATCCGGGCACGATGAGTGAGACGGAAATCCTGGTTGCTTATGGCCCCACCTGCTTTGCCAGCAAGGCTGGGCAATTGGCCGGCAACCACTTTCTGACGATTCGCGGAGGTATTGACCGCCTGGCCAAGACCGGTCGTGCGGTGCTGTGGGAAGGGGCGAAGCCCATCACCTTCCGCGCGGGGTGATGCTGCATCTGCGGCGCCGCGGTAGCCGCCGCGCGCCGCCCCGCGCCGGCGCTATAGTGCTTTCAGATTGATCGCCGTCGGCTTGCCGCGTTCCTCGGCGACCTCAAAGGCGACCTTCTGATTGTCCTTAAGCCCCTGCATGCCCGCCTTCTGCACGGCGGTGATGTGCACAAATACATCCTTGCCGCCACCATCCGGCAGGATGAAGCCAAAGCCCTTGGTGGCGTTGAACCATTTCACAGTGCCATTCGGCATGACGTAAGCCCCTTTTGTTATGGCGGCAGATGCCCTGCCTCTGCACGACAACCCCGCGAAAATCAGACAATTTTCGCCCCCGCCGCGTCAAGCTTTTTGCGCAAGCCAGGCACGGATTTCTGCGGTATGTTCGCCCAGATCAGGGGCGCGGCGGGCAATGCGCGCCGGCGTGGCTTCCAGGCGCAAGGGTGATGCCAAATGCTGGATCGGGCCGCGTTCAGGGTCTTCAAAGGTACTGACCAGGCCCCGCGCCTGACCCTGCGGATGGGCCAGGGCCTCATCATAGGACAGCACGGGCTCGGACGGGATGCCGGCGCTGCCAAGCGCGGCCAGCCATTCGGCGCTTGGGCGCTTTGCCAGAATTTCCTGCAGAATCGCGATCAGCGCGTTATTATTGGCGACCCGATCCGCATTGGTCTTGAAGCGCGGATCGCGCGCCAATTCCGGCCGGCTGATAACGCCACATAAGGCCTGCCAGAATTTCTCCTTGGAAGCGCCAAGGGTGATGTAGCCATCGGCAGTTTGAAATACGCGATAGGGTGCCGAGCCGCGATGCAATTGCCCAAGCCGGGAAGGGCGCGCGCCATGGGTAAAGACATGCGCGGCCTCATAGACGCCAAGCGCAACCCCCGCTTCGAACAGGGATTGATCAATGCGCTGGCCCTGCCCGGTTTTCTCACGCGCCTGCAAAGCGGCGAGCACCGAAAGGGCCGAGAACATCCCCGCCGTGACATCGGTAATGGCGATTGGCAGGCGATAGGGTTCGCCATCCGGCGGGCCATTGCCAGCCATCAGGCCCGACATGCCCTGCGCCATCATATCCAGGCCGCCATGATCCGCCCAAGGCCCGGTCTGGCCAAAGCCTGAAATCGCGCACCAGATCAGGCGCGGATTGGCGGCACTCAGTGCCTCCCACCCCAGCCCAAGCCGGGCCAAAGTGCCGGGGCGGAAATTCTCCACCAGCACATCGGCGCGGAGCGCCAATTGGCGCACCAGTTCAATATCCTCAGGCTGTTTCAGATCGGCCGTGATGCTGCGCTTGTTGCGGTTCCAGATCGCGAAGGGCTGGCTGCGGCCATCCACAAAGGGCGGCATGCGCCGCGCATCATCGCCACCATCGGGGCGTTCCACCTTGATGACATCCGCACCCAGATCGCCCAGCAGCATGGTGCAATAGGGGCCGGAGAGAAAATTGGTGAGGTCCAGAACAATCAGCCCATCCAGTGCGGCGGTCACGATGTTTTCTCTCCTTCGCGTTCGGCCGTGGTCGCGACGCGCCGGCGCCGTATTTCCGAGGCAGGAATGCCGCCCTGGCCCCAATTATCCGGGTCAAGTTCTTCGATCAGCACAACAACATCCTCGGCGCGCTTGTCCAGGCTTTGCACGAGCAAATCCGTGACCCCGGCGATGAGTTCGGCTTTTTTTTCTGGTGATGTAGCTGGTTCTCTTTTCGCGAGCGTGATCGTAACCAAGGGCATAGGATAAGGCTCCAGGTCGCCAGGTTAGATGGCATCGCAAGACCGAACCCTCAGCAGCCGGCGAAAGCCTGTCAACCAGCGCAAGCTGGTTGGGCCTGCGCGGCATATGCGTAGCGGAACCAGCCGCTTCCAGCCCTAAGCGTGGCCGACATCGCTGGCAAACTCATTCGGAAATAGCAAAACGCTTAATTGAACAAATACAGAACAAACACCTCTTATTCCCAATCATCCCATCCCGCGATAGCGCTTGGTGAGCGCTGGTGCGCAGGATCAAGGGAGAAGGCAGCATGCCAAAGAAAAAATCGGCGATTGATCACCTGAATAGCGGACGCGTGCCGCATATCGTTCATATGATTCCGCGCGGCGCGCCAGGCTATGCGGAAGCCGAGGGCGGCGCCATGGTCGTCTCCAGCCCGGCTGAGGTGGATGCCCTCATCCGGAAGCTCGAATCGGGCGAAGTCATGACGCTTGATGACCTCCGTGCCGCACTCGCGCGCCGCCATCAGGTAGCGGTGGCTTGCCCGGTCTCGACCGCCATTTTCGCCAACATGTCAGCCCGCGCTGCGGAGGAGCGCCGCGCGCTGGGCGTGCCGGTGCAAGAACTCACGCCCTGGTGGCGCGTGCTGCGTAAGGGCGGCTTTCTCAACCCCAAGCTGCCTGGCGGCGTTGAAAGACAGGCCGCGCTGCTGCTGGCAGAGGGCATCCGCGCCTCGCCGCTCGGAAAGCAGTTGGCTGTCTATGATTACGAAGCGCGCCGGCCTGACCGCCTAATAGAGAATGACTGATCGCCAAAAGGGGGAAGGGCGCCAACCGATTTGAACTTGACCGCGCAAGGCAGGGGGGTTTGAACGGCTTATGGCCGATTCACCCTCCCTCATCCCCGCACTTGCCAGCCTGCTAGGCCCCGCCGGGCTGTTGACCGAAGCCCCAGACCTCGCACCCGCGCTGGCGGATTGGCGGAGCCTTTATCAAGGCCGCGCCATGGCGCTGATCCGCCCCGCCAATACCGCCGTATTGGCCGAGGCGGTCAGGCTCTGCAGCGCCGCCGGCATCGCCATTGTGCCGCAGGGGGGCAATACCTCCATGGTCGGGGGCGCGACGCCCGATGCTTCGGGGCGCGCGATGATTGTCTCCCTCGCGCGCATGAACCGCATCCGCGACCTCGACCCGGTTGATATGACCATGACGGCCGAGGCGGGCGTTGTGGTGAAAACCGCGCAGGAAGCCGCTGCTGCTGCTGGTTGCCTGTTTCCGCTCAGTTTCGGGGGTGAAGGCACGGCCATGATCGGCGGCGTGCTTTCCACCAATGCCGGCGGCAATAACACAGTGCGCTATGGCAATGCGCGGGAATTGATGTTGGGGCTGGAAGTGGTGCTGCCCGATGGCAGCATCTGGCATGGCCTAAGGCGGCTCCGCAAAGACAATACCGGCTATGCGCTGCGCCATGTTTTTGTGGGCGCGGAAGGCACGCTTGGCATTATCACTGCCGCCGTGCTCAAGCTTTTCGCGCGCCCCCGCGCCAATGAGGTGATTTTCGCCGCCATGCGCGATGCCGAAGCGGCACTCGGCCTGTTTCGCCGCTTTCGCGACAATGACGAAAGCGCGATTCGCGCCTTTGAATATATGTCGGGCGATGGTGTTGACCTGACGGTACAATTGATCCCTGGCGTCACCCTGCCACTTGCCGAACGCGCTGCCCATTACGCGCTGATTGACCTGGCCTCCACTCGGCCTGATGCCGATTTGCGCGGCCTTGCGGAACTTGTGCTGGCACCCGCCATGGAAGCCGGCGAAGTGCTGGATGCCGTGCTGGCCGAAAGCGAGGCGCAGCGCGCGGCGATTTGGCGCATTCGCGAAGAACATACCGAAGCGCAGCGCAAGGCCGGCGCTTCGGTGAAGAATGATGTGTCTGTCCCCGTCTCCCGCGTGCCGGAGCTGATCGAACGTGCCTCGGAGGCCTGCCGCAAGCTGATCCCAGGCATTCGCCCCATGCCCTTTGGCCATATGGGCGATGGCAATATTCATGTGAATCTGGTGCAGCCTGAAGGCGCCGATCCAGTCGCCTTCCTCGCGCGCAGCCATGACATCATGGATTGCGTGAATGAGGTGGTGCGGGATTTGGATGGGTCCTTCAGCGCGGAACACGGCATTGGGCAGCTCAAGACCGATATGATGGAAGCTTGGCGCGGGGGGGCAGAGCTTGCCGTGATGCGGCAGATCAAGACAGCGCTGGACCCCAAGGGCCTCATGAATCCCGGCAAGGTGCTGCCCTGAAGCCGCTTTCGGCCTTGGCGCCAAGCGGGTAGGGTAATTGGGCCGATGACCCTGCTTGACCGCTATTTGTTCCGCCAGCTTGCGCTGGCCCTGCTTGCCGTCACGGTGGGGCTGGCGGCGCTTGTCTGGCTGACGCAATCGCTCCGCTTCATTGAATTGGTGCTGGATCGCGGCTTATCGCTTGCGGTGTTTTTTGAATTGACCAGCCTTTTGTTGCCGTCCTTCTTTTCGGTCATTCTGCCGATCACGACCTTCATTGTGATGCTGTTTGTGCATCTGCGCCTGGCTGGGGA
>JADCFR010000232.1 GCA_020249415.1 Roseomonas sp.
CAGCAGCTTCGCCCCGTGGGCACCGGGCCTTTCCGCCTGTTGGAATTCGTGCCCGGCAGCCATGCCAGGCTCGGGCGCTTTGATGCCTATAAGCCCAATACGGCTTATCAACAGCGCACCGGCTTTGGCGGCTATCGCGTGGCATGTCTGGATACCGTGACCTTCCGCATCGTGACCGAAGCCAGCGCCCGCGTGGCGGGTTTGGAAACCGGCGCGCTGCATGTGGTGGAAGATGTGCCGACACGTTCGGTGGAAGCGCTGCGGCGCAATCCGGCCATCACCATCCTGCCCTTGCAGAATTGGTGGATCCAGATTGCGCTGCCCAATACGTCGCTGGCCCCCACCAGTAATCTTGCCTTCCGCCGCGCGGTGCAAGCAGCGCTCAATATGGAAGACATCATGGATGCGGCGTCCGACAATAATTATCGGCTGAATGTGGGTTTCCAATATCCGAATCAGCCGAGCTACACGGATGCCGGCAAGGAAACCTACAACATCAACAATCAGCAGCGCGCCCGCGCCTTGCTCCGCGAATCCGGCTATCGGAATGAACCCATTGTCATTCTGACCAATCGCGACCTGACGCCCATGTATAATGCGGCGCTTGTGATGGAACAGCAATTGAAGGCGATTGGCATCAATGCATCGCTGCGCGTGGTGGATTGGCCGACTTCAGTGCAAATGTCACAGCGGCTGAATTCGACCGAATGGCATTTCTTCCATTCCGGCTGGGGCACGCAGCCCGCGCTTGGCGCGCTGGCCACCATGCAATTCCTGGTCTCGCCCAATGCGGCCTATCGCCCGCGGGATGACAAGGATGATCCGGAAGTGCTGGCCGCCTGGAATGACATGAATATCCTGCGCGACCCGGCCGCACGCCAGGAAGCCTTCGCCCGCATGCAGCGCCTGGTGCTGGAACGGGCTTATGCCTTCCCCTTTGGCTCACTCACCAAGGTTCAGGCATCACGCGCCAATGTGAAGGGTTTTGTGCCGTTCCGCATTCCGCGCTTTTCCAATGTGTGGCTTGAACGTTGAGGATGATCAGTCCGGAGCGTGAATAGTCTTGTTGCTCCTCACGCTCCGCCGGCTGCTTAGCGCCATTCCGGTATTGTTCATCGTCAGCCTCATCAGCTTTGGGCTGATGCGGCTGATACCGGGCGATCCTGCAGCCTCCATTGCCGGCACATCCGCAACCCCGGCGCAGATCGAGCAATTGCGCCGTGATCTCGGCCTGGATGAGCCCTTGCTGCTGCAATTACTGCATTACTATCAGGGGTTGCTGCAGGGCGATTTCGGCAAGTCGCTCCTGCTCGGCAAGGGCGTACTCGCCGCCACCATGGAACGCTTGCCGGTGACGATTGGGCTTTCACTTTACGCGCTGGTGTTGACGCTGCTGATTGGTGTCTCGAGTGGCATCATCGCAGCACTACGCCAGAATACCTGGGTGGATCAGGTCGCGATGATGATCGCCATGCTTGGCATTTCCATCCCGAATTTCTTTCTGGGCCTATTGATGATCATCTTTTTTGCCGTGCAACTCGGCTGGTTGCCGAGCGGCGGTTATGTGCCTTTCTCGCAAGACCCTATCGGCTGGCTACGGAGCACCACCATGCCGGCCATATCGCTCGCGTTATTGCAGGCGGGTTTGCTGGCGCGCATTACGCGGTCTGGCATGCTGGAGGTGCTGCGGCAGGATTATGTGCGCACCGCCCGCGCCAAGGGGTTGCCGGAACGCCAGGTGATCCTGAAGCATGCCTTGGCCAATGCGCTGATCCCGATTGTCACGGTGGTGGGGATTATCATCTCGCTTTTGCTGTCGGGTGCGGTGGTGACGGAAGCGCTATTCTCCCTGCCCGGCATGGGGCAATTGCTGACGCAAGCGGTGCTCAGCCGCGATTACCCCATGGTGCAGGGTGGGCTTTTGCTGGTGACGACCTTCCTCGTGCTGGTGAATATCCTGGTTGATGTGCTCTATGCCCTGATTGATCCCAGGGTGCGCTATGAGTGACGCCACCACGATAGACGCCGAAGGCATTGCGCTGAAGCGCGAACACCCGGCGCGCGCGACCGTCAAGCGTCTATTACGGCATCGGTTGTTCATGACCGGGCTGGTGCTGTTTCTGATTATCGCCATTGCCGCCATTCTGGCGCCTTGGATCACTGATGTTGATCCGAACCGCCTTTCCATGCGCAACAAATTCAAACCACCTGGTGAGGGTTGGGTTTTCGGCACGGATAGTTTCGGGCGTAGCCTTTGGTCGCGCGTGGTTTGGGGTGCACAGCTTTCCATGATGATTGGCGCGTCTGTGGTAGCACTGAATGCAGTGTTCGGGATTTTGATCGGCGCCGCCGCGGGCTATTTCCGGCGCATTGATAATCTGCTGATGCGCATCAATGACGCGCTGATGGCCTTCCCGGCCATTCTGCTCGCCATCGCGGTCACGTCGGTGCTGGGGCCTTCGACCTTCAATGTCATTCTGGCTTTGGGGATTGTCTATATCCCGCGCACGGCGCGCATCGTACGATCATCCGTGATTGTGCTGAGGGAAATGGAGTTCGTCCAAGCCGCGGTCGCCGCCGGGGCGGGCCATTGGCGCATCCTCACGCGCCATATCCTGCCCAATGCCATGGCGCCGGTGATTGTGCAGCTTTCCTTTCTTTTCGCCTTTGCTGTGCTGTCGGAAGCAACGCTTTCCTTCCTGGGCGTTGGTGCCGTGCCGCCCACACCAACCTGGGGCAATATCATGGCCGAAGGGCGCGATTTCATGCGCGAAGCGCCCTGGATCATCACCATCCCCGGTATTGCGCTGATGATCACCGTGATGGGCCTGAACTTCCTTGGTGATGGCCTGCGCGATGTTCTTGACCCCCGGCTCAGGATTCAACAGTGACTTTGCTTGATGTGCAGGGGCTGACCACGGCCTTCATGACCGGGCGCGGCGAGATCACTGCGATTGAGGATGTTTCCTTCTCCCTCAAGGAAGGCGAGATCCTGGGCATTGTCGGTGAAAGCGGCAGCGGCAAAAGTGTCACCGCACTCACCATCATGGGGCTGCTGCCGACGCCGCCTGCGCGCATCGCCGCCGGCAGCGTGAAATTCCAGGGGCAGGAGCTGACCAGGTTTTCCGCGCGAGAGATGCAACGCATTCGCGGCCCCGGCATTGCCATGATTTTCCAGGAACCCATGACATCGCTGAACCCGGTATTTTCCATCGGCGATCAGATCATGGAAACCATCCGCGCGCATGAAACCTTGCCCGCCGCCGGCTTGCGCAAACGCGCGATTGATATGCTGGACAAGGTCGGCATCCCCTCTGCCGCGCGGCGCCTGGATGATTATCCGCACCAGATGTCAGGCGGGCAGCGCCAGCGCGTGATGATTGCCATCGCGCTTGCCTGCAACCCGAAGCTGCTGATTGCCGATGAACCCACCACGGCGCTGGATGTGACCATTCAGGCGCAAATCCTCGATCTGTTGATGGATTTGCGCGATGAATTCCGCATGGCGATCATGATCATTACGCATAATATGGGCGTGATTGCTGAAACCGCAGATCGCGTGCTGGTCATGTATGCCGGCCGCGTGATTGAAGAAGCGCCTGTCGCGCGCATTTTCGACCATCCCGTGCATCCCTATACGCGCGGCCTGCTGGAATGCGTGCCTTCCATCACGGAAGATCGCGCGCGGCTGATTGCCATTCCCGGCACCCTGCCCGATCCTGCGCGCCGCCCGCCTGGTTGCCGCTACAGTGTACGCTGCCGGCATGCGCAGCCCGCTTGTAGTGAAAGCCTACCACCGCTGATCCTTGAAGAAGCCGATCATTGGGCGGCCTGTCTCCGCGCCAAGGAATTGGCCGGCCCATGACCGAACCGCTGATCAGCGCCACGAATCTCGCCAAGCATTTTGATGTCGGTGGCGGTGGCCTGTTTCTGCGTGGCAGAAGCAGCAAGCTGCGCGCGGTGGATGATGTCGCGCTCGGCATCATGCCCGGCGAAACGCTGGGGCTGGTCGGTGAATCCGGCTGCGGTAAATCGACCTTGGGTCGGCTTTTGATCCGCCTGCTGGACCCCACCGCAGGCAGTATTCGCTTTCAGGGCCAGGAAATCACCGGGCTTGGTCGTGCGGCCATGCGTGAGTTTCGCCGCTCCATGCAAATCATTTTCCAGGACCCTTACGGCGCGCTCAATCCACGCATGGCGGTTGAGGATATCATCGCTGAACCGCTGGTGATTCATGGCGCGAAGCATGGCACTGAAACGCGCCAGCAGGTTACGGAAATGCTCGATCGCGTTGGCTTGCCGCGCCGTGCGCTGGATCGCTTTCCGCATGAATTCTCCGGCGGCCAACGCCAGCGCATCGGCATTGCGCGCGCGCTGATCCTGAAGCCACGCTTTGTTGTGTGCGATGAGGCGGTCTCCGCCCTCGATGTCTCGGTCCAGGCGCAAATCGTCAATCTGTTGCAGGATTTGCAACGCGATATGGGGCTGACCTATCTGTTCATTGCGCATGATCTTTCCGTGGTGCGGCATATCTCGGATCGCGTTGCGGTCATGTATCTCGGCAAGATCGTGGAAGTCGCCGAAAAGCGCGTGATCTATAATGATCCGCAGCATCCTTATACGCGCGCGCTGATTGCCGCCGTACCGGCGCCGCATCCATCGCGGCGGTCGCGCGGGAAGCGAGAGAATATCGCCGGCGATATCCCAAGCGCACTCAACCCGCCTTCCGGCTGCCGCTTCCACACGCGCTGCCCGCATGTGATGCCCATCTGCAAGGAAGTGACGCCGCCGCTCACGCAAACCCAGGCCGGCCATCAGGTCGCCTGCCATTTAATGACCCAAGCCTGAATAGGAAGAACGCCATGGCTGATGCGCCGCGCAAATCGCGCCTGGTTTCCGAAGTTGATTTCAACAAGGACGGAAAGCAGACAGGTTTTATTCGCCTGTTCCATTCAACCCATGACAGCGCCTATGGCTTCCTGCCCATCCCGATTGTGGTGGTGAAGAATGGCGAGGGGCCGACGGCGCTTTTCACCTCCGGCAATCATGGTGATGAATATGAAGGCCAGGTGGCGCTGACCAATCTGGCAAAGGCGCTTGATCCTGCGCGAATCAAAGGGCGTGTCATTCTTCTGACCATGGCAAATTATCCGGCAGCGCTCGCCGGGCGGCGTGTGTCGCCGATTGATGATCTCAATCTGAACCGGATTTTTCCGGGCGATCCGGATGGCACGGTCACGCGCCAGATCGCGCATTACATTGACAGCGAATTGATCCCGCTTGCCGATTTTGTGATGGATTTGCATTCGGGTGGGTCTTCGCTGAATTACGTGCCCTGCGCGCTGGCGACACAATCCAATGATCCAGCGCTGTTTCAAAAACAATTGGCGGCATTGCGCGCCTTTGGGGCGCCCTTCACCTATATCCAGGGCGGCGCGCAAGGCCAGGGTGGCAATCAAACGCTCGGCAGCGGGGCGGAACGGCGCGGCAAGATCGCGCTTGGCAGCGAATTGGGCGGCTCAGGCACGGTCAATCCCGCGGGCCTAGCGATTGCCGAACGCGGTGTGCGCAATGTGCTGGTGCATCTTGGCATTCTGCCGCAATCCGATTGGGTCGAACCGCCCTCCCCCACCCGGTTCTTGGATGTGCGCGGGCAGGATTATTATGTCTACGCGCCTGAAAATGGCGTGTTTGAGCCCTTGGTGGCGCTTGGCGATACGGTCGCCATCGGCACGCCCGCGGCGCGCATCCATTTCACGGAAACGCCTTGGCTGCCGCCGGTTGAAATAACCTTCAAGGCCGCAGGCATTGTCATGTGCCAGCGCATCCCGGCACGGACCAAGCGCGGGGATTGCCTGTTCCATTTGGCGAGCGACCTGAACATGACGTAACGCAAACCCACCACAAAAAAGCCGCAAGAAGCGTGTTTCTGCTATACTCCTTTTCAGGAATCCTCACGAAGCGGAGATTGACCTATGCTCATGCGTCTTTCTGCAATCCTGCTCGCTTGCGGCCTTGCCGCCTGCGCGCCTGAGACCAATACCTCGGTGGAGCGTCAGGCGCTTGGCATCCAGGGCACTGTCTATCGCGGCACCATCATTGCCATGCGCCCCGTGACGGTCAGCGGTTCACGCAGCGGAGTTGGCGCCACGGCCGGCGCTGTCGGCGGTGGTTTCCTGGGGAGCACCATCGGCGGTGATTGGCGCGCGCGCACGGTGGGTGGTGTGGTTGGCGCCCTTGCCGGTGGCGCTGCCGGTGCGGCCATCGAGCAGGGTGCCACGCGCGGTGAGGCGATGGAATTCATCATCCGCCCGGATTCAGGCGGAGAGCGCGTTATTACCCAAACCAATGAGCTTGGCTTGCAAATCGGCGACCGCGTGATGGTCACAGAAACAGATCGTGCCCGCCTGTCGCGCGAGGTTCCGGGTACCGCACCCGCCCCGCGCTAATTTCAGCATTGGCCTAAACCCGCCTTTTGGGTTTAGGCTTCCCCCTGAAGGTGCTTCGATGCACCAAGCGGGGATATCGCCATGGATCTGATAATTAAGGGCAATTGCGTCGTAACGCCTTACGCCATTGGCCCGGCGGAAATCGGCATCGCGGGCGAGAAGATTGTCGCCATTGCCGCACCTGGCAGTCTAACCATACCGGGCCGCGCGCGCGTGGTGGAAGCCGGCGACAGCATCGTGATGCCGGGTGGTATTGATCCGCACA
>JADCFR010000233.1 GCA_020249415.1 Roseomonas sp.
CCTTCCGGCCAGTGATTATGCCAAGCCGACATCAGCAAGGCATCTGGATGGCGTGCGGCAAAAATCCGCCAGGCGGCAATCACATTATCCTGCCCCTTACGCGCTTCCAGCTTGCCGCCGCTGAACACCACAAACCGCCCCGGAAAAAGCCCGCGCCGTGGCGCGGGGTGAAACAGCGCGGGATCAATTCCTTGCAGCACCAACTCCACTTTGGGCACGCCATGGGCGCGGAGCACTTCCGCATTCCAGCTTGAGCCCGCGATGATCGCCGCATGCGGGGCCAGGGTTTCGCGTGCCTTGGGGCCAAGCGCTTCGCGTTCGAAGAAGATGGTGCCGAAGCTTGGGCGACCCAACAATGCACCGCCATGCGGTCCCGGCTGAGGCTGCAAATCATTCCCGAGTGCCGAAAGCACCACAGCATTCACCGTGATGGGTTCGGCGCTTTGGCGCAGCAATTGCGCGCGCAACTTGGCCGAACGCGCCCGAAACCCGGCCAGGGCATGCCATTGCAGCGGATCAAGCGTGATCAGCTTCGGCGCGATCTCGTAATCCGTCGCTGGCTCCAAAGCCTGATCGCCGGCCCAGGCCATGGCGAGGTTCAGCCCATAAACCCCCCAGCCATGCAAGGAAGATAGCCCCCAATGGATCACAATACGCTGCGTCATGGCCGCATGCTGCGCCGGAAAGCGCGGAAAGACGAGGGGCAGAAAACCAATAGACAGCAGCCTGCCGCGCTGGTTATGAGACCGCCAATCAAAGGAAACACGCCATGCCGAAGATCACCCTTCTGCCGATGTCCCGCCGCGCCCTGATGGGTGCCGCCGCTGCGCTGCCCTTCGCGGCCCGCGCTCAGGCGGCCTGGAAGCCATCGCGCCCCGTGACGCTGATTGTGCCCTTTGCTGCCGGGTCGGGGACGGATTCGGTTTCCCGCCTGCTGGCCAGCCTGCTGGAACAGGAATGGGGCTCTCAGGTGCTGGTGGATAATCGCCCCGGCGCCAATGGCGCCATTGCCGCGGTCGCGACCGCCCGCGCTGCACCGGATGGCCATACGGTGATGATCACCACCAATAGCCCGCATGGCGCGACTCCGGCACTGATGAAGCGCCCAACCTATGACGCGATCAATGATTTCACCCCGATCGGGCGCATGGGCACCTATATCTTTGTGCTTGCGGTGAATGACCAGGTGCCGGCGCGCAATCTGCAGGAATTCCTTGCCCTGGCGCGGTCTCAGCCCGGCAAGCTCACTTATGCTTCGGGCAATACCACCGGTGTTGTGGGCGGCGCGATGCTGACCTCACTCGGCAATATCCAGATGGAGCATGTGCCTTATCGCTCCACTCCGCCGGCCATGACGGATGTGATTTCCGGGCGCGTCACCGGCATTATTGTGGATGTCGCGGCGTCCCGCGGGTTTCTGCAGGAAGGCAAGCTGCGTTCGCTTGGCATCACCTCCGCCACGCGCACACCGCTTTTGCCGAATGAACCGACGCTCGCGGAAGCGGGCCTGCCTGGTTTTGAATTGCTGTCCTGGATGGGTGCCGTTGGCCCCGCGCGCATGCCGGCTGAGGTTTTCACCGCCTGGAATGCGGCGCTCCGTAAGGTATGGGAAAGGCCAGAAACCGCTGATCGGCTGGCAAGTTTCGGGATTGAGCGCGTGACCTCCACGCCGGAGGAATTCGGTGCCTTCATCCGCAGCCAGATCGAAACCTGGGCACGGCAGATCAAGGCGGCGGGGATTGAACCGGAATAAGCGTATCAAATTTTGGCCATTTGCGGCAGCGCAAGCCTTGATATCGCCACCTTTGCTTACCAATTGAGCATCTCGCGCACCGGGGAGGGCTGCGCATAGCGATTTTCAAAGGGGATTCACATGTCCAATTCGACTAATGCTGGTGCCCAAGGGCTTGAGCGTATCCTCGCGGAACTGGCCGATTCCTGCCCGGTCGAACGCGCCCGCCTTGAAGCTGCCGCGCGCATCCTGACCGCCGCGCACCGCGCCGCTGGCCTGCATCTGCCGTCCTCTGACGCGTCTCGTGCCGTGGCTGAAATCCTCCGCCATTGGGATTGTGGAGCGGTGACGGCGTTGGAATATGCCGAAACTCTGCCGGAAGCGGCCCTGGATCGGCTATTGCGCGCTGCCCCCGCTTGGGCCGCCGCCGCCCGCCGCGCGCTTACCAAGCCAGATCGGCACGCTGCCTGATTTTCCCCTTCCCCCCGCATGCGGCCCGGTTGCCCTTTGGTAGCCGGGCCTTTTGCATTGTGGGCCGGTTCCCGAAAGGCGCCGGGGCGCCTATAGTCGTTCTCCCTGAGCCAGCCGCCGGAGTTGCAGCGCCATGAGCGAAAGACGAAGCAAGCCGAATGGACCGCGCCGCGTGCTGCTGCTGACCGGCGCCTCTCGCGGGATCGGCCATGCCACGGTGAAACGCTTTTCGGCGGCTGGCTGGCGCGTGATTACTGTCTCCCGTCAGCCCTTCCCGGAACAATGCCCCTGGGAAATGGGGCCCGAGGATCACATTCAACTTGATCTCGGTGACCCCGCCGCGACCGAGGCGATGATCCCGGAAATCCGTGCGCGGCTGGCCCCTGATGGCGGCATGCTGCATGCGCTGGTGAATAACGCGGCGATTTCGCCAAAGGGCGAAGGTGGGGCGCGGCTTGGCACGCTGGTCATGCCGGCGGATGGGTGGCTCAGGGTCTTTCAGGTGAATTTCTTCGCGCCCATTCTCCTCGCGCGCGGCCTGGTGGATGAATTGGCGCGCGGCAATGGTTCGGTGGTGAATGTCACCTCCATCGCCGGCGGGCGGGTGCATCCTTTTGCCGGCGCGGCCTATTCCACTTCCAAGGCGGCGCTGGCCGCCCTCACGCGCGAAATGGCGGCGGATTTCGCCCCGCGTGGTGTGCGGGTGAATGCAATCTCACCGGGGGAGATTGATACGTCCATCCTGTCACCCGGCACGGATAAGATCGTGCAGGAACAAATCCCGATGCGACGCCTGGGCCGGCCCGAGGAAGTGGCACAGGCGATCTATTTCCTCTGCACCGAGGCGTCTTCCTATGTGAATGGTGCGGAAATCCACATCAATGGCGGGCAGCACGTTTGAAGCATTTTCAAGCCAAGCGGCTTGGCTTGGCTGCTCGGAAAATGCGACCCATTAACTGCCGAGAGCATTTCAGCCGTGCGAATGCGCGGCCGAAATGCGCGAAGGCGTTCTGAGACGTGACACCCGCCCCGCGCGCGAGCCTCGCCGCCCTTGGGCTGCTGCTGCCGCTGCTGAAGCCTTATTGGCCGCGCGTTCTTGCTGCGATTGCGGCGCTGTTGTTGGCGGCGGGGCTGACACTGGCGCTTGGCCAGGGTCTCAAGCATCTGATTGATGATGGCTTTGCCGGCGGGCCAGGCGCCCTGGATCGCGCCGCACTGGTGATGGGCGTTTTGGTGAGCGCCTTGGCGATCAGCACCACCACGCGCTTCTATCTGGTGTCCTGGTTGGGCGAACGCGTGGCGGCAGATTTGCGACAGCGCTTTTTCGATCACGTCACCGGGCTTTCGCCGAGTTACTTTGAAACCGCGCGCATCGGCGATGTCATGTCGCGGCTGACAGCCGATGTCGGGCTGCTGCAATCGCTGATTGGTTCCGCCATTTCGATGGGTGTGCGCCAGGCCATCACCGGTATTGGCGCCTTCATCATGCTGGTGCTGACGAGTGCGAAGCTCGCGGGGCTGATTGCGCTGATCCTGCCTTTGGTGGTGCTGCCGCTGATATTCTTTGGCCGCCGCGAAAGGCGACTTTCCAAGGCGGCGCAGGAAAGAATCGGCGCGCTGGCAGCGCAGGCGGAAGAAACGCTCGGCGGTATTCGCGCCATTCAATCCTTCACCCAGGAAGATCGCGCGCGCGCGCGTTTTAGCACGGGATCGGAGGAGGCAGTGCGCGCGGCACTGCGGCGCGTTTTCTCCCGCAGTCTTCTGATCCTGGCGGTGATTCTGCTCGGCTTTGGCGCCGTGACCTTCAGCCTTTGGGTGGGCGGTCGCGATGTGATCGAAGGCCGGATTTCGGGCGGGGAGCTGACCGCCTTTGTTTTCTATGCCGTTCTCATGGCCTCATCAGGTGCGACGGTCAGCGAATTATGGGGCGAGATTCAGCGTGCGGCAGCAGCGGCTGACAGGCTCGGCGAGGTGCTGGCGATTGCGCCTTCCATCGCCGCCCCGGCCAACCCCGTGCCGCTGCCGCCCGCGCAAGGCCGCGTGGTGTTTGAAGATGTCACGCTGCGCTACCCGACACGGCCCGATAGCCCGGCACTGAGGGATTTCAGCCTGACCGTTGAACCAGGTGAGGCGATTGCGCTGGTCGGCCCTTCCGGCGCCGGCAAGACATCCGTGTTATCCCTGCTGCTGCGCTTTTATGACCCAAGCGCGGGGCGCATTCTGCTGGATGGGGCAGAGATCACGCGGCTGGACCCGCGCGCGCTGCGGTCTCGTCTGTGGTTGGTGCCGCAGGAGCCGGTGATTTTCAGCGCGAGCATTGCTGAGAATATCCGCCTGGGTCGGCCCGATGCCACCGATGCGGAAGTGGCCGCGGCGGCCGAGGCTGCGGCGGCAGCCGAGTTCATTGCCGACCTGCCGGATGGTTATGGGACGGAACTCGGCACGCGCGGAGTGACACTTTCCGGCGGGCAGCGCCAACGTATCGCGATTGCGCGCGCCATCCTGCGCGACCCCACTGTGTTGCTATTGGATGAGGCGACCAGTGCGCTTGATGCGGAAAGCGAATTCGCCGTGCAGCAGGCACTCGCCCGGCTATGTGAAGGGCGCACAAGCATTACGGTGGCGCATCGTCTGGCAACCGTGCGGCGTGCGGACCGGATTGTGGTGATGGATCAGGGCCGCATTGTTGCGACTGGCACGCATGAGGCTTTGCTCGCTGAAGGCGGGCTTTATGCGCGGCTGGCGGCGCTGCAATTCACGGATAGGTTGCCGACCGATGGTACGATCCGGGGAGTAACCTGAAAACAAGCGCTGCTACAGCTACGATACTCCCCTGAAAGTGATCGCTTTTCAAGCGGCCCTCAGGCCGAATGTAGGTTTGCAGCTTTTGTCTGGCTGCTCGCCTCGGTGCTGATGTTTTTCGCAAGGACCGGCTCGGTTTATTTGAATAACGCCTGGGCTTTTCCAGAGCGTATTCCTCCCCTGGTCAAGCCGCTATTGCGACTGATGGCAGCATAATGAGGAAGGCCTCGTCCAGCCTATGCCAGTCAAGGCTCGAGTGGGGCCAACGGGTATTCTAGTCGCCTATGGGAATTAGTCTTAGCGGCGCGCGCGATTCGGGTAATGTCCATTGCTCAGACCCTGTCGGGTCGCAAATCTGGCAGGTTTCTCAGCAGATAGGGGTAGATTCTGTGTCAAGGTTACGGTCTTGAAGAGTTTGGACGGCGGCAGATCGCCGCGATGCTCATCCGCTTCCTCCGCATGGCCTCATACAGACGCCCGACCGGAAAGCCTTCCTGTTGCAGCGGACCCTGCATCATTCAAACCCCCGCGCGTGACAATCTGGTTCGATGGCGCCTGCCCGCTTTGCCTGCGGGAAATTGCGCTTATGCGGCGACTCGATCGGCGCGGCGCCATTGCTTTCATTGATGCGACATCAGATTCCGCTTCCTGCCCGATTGATCCAGCCCTGCTGTTGCAGCGTTTTCACGCCCGGGAAGGTGATGGGCCACTGCTGCATGGCGCTGCAGCCTTCGCGGCCATGTGGCGCGCGATACCGCTGCTGCGCCCCTTGGGTCTGGCCGCCCGTCTGCCGCCCTTGCTCTGGGTAATGGAGGGCGCTTACCGCGCCTTCCTACGATGCCGCCCCCGCCTGCAAGCCTGGGCGCGCTGATCACGCTTCAGCTTTGCAGCTTGATCCCCGAATCCCGGATCACCTTGGCCCATCTTTCGATATTGCTCGCGATGGTGGCGCGCATCTGCTCGCCATTGCCGGCGATGATATCAAGGCCAAGCCCATTGAAGCGCTGGCGCATTGCGGGATCGGCCAGAATGGCCTGGGATGTCGCATGCACCCTATCCAGGATCGGTTGCGGCGTGCCGGCGGGCGCCATGGTCCCGAACCAGGAACTTGCCTCAAAATCCGGGAAGCCTTGCTCAACCATAGTCGGCATCTCCGGCGCATTCGTCGAGCGCTGCAGGGTAGTGATGCTGAGACCGCGCAATTGCCCATCGCGCACCATGGGCA
>JADCFR010000234.1 GCA_020249415.1 Roseomonas sp.
AAGGGGGCGAGCAATTCCTTATGCCGCAGCGTGCCGCCGGCACGTAGCATCTCGATATACTTCGCTTCGAAATCCTTCACGCCACCATCGCGATAGACGCCATACAGCGCATTCACCAGGCAATCGCCAAAGGCATAGGCATAAACATAAAAGGGCGTGTGGATGAAGTGCGGGATATAGGACCAATACACGTTGTAATCCGGCGAAAAATCAAAGGCCGGCCCCAGGCTTTCGGTCTGCACCTGCATCCAAAGTGCGCCGATCTGTTCTGATGAAAGCTCGCCCTTGGCGCGCGCGTCATGCAACAAGGTCTCGAAGCGATAGAAGGCGATCTGCCGCACCACCGTGTTCAGCATATCCTCAACCTTGGCGGCGAGAAGACCGCGCCGCTTTCTTGGATCGACTTCCGCATCCAAGACCGCGCGGAAGGTCATCATCTCCCCGAAAACCGAGGCGGTTTCAGCCAAGGTCAGCGGGGTTGAGGACATCAGATAGCCCTGTTCACCCGCCAGCACCTGATGCACGCCATGGCCCAATTCATGCGCGAGCGTCATCACATCCCGCGCCTTGCCGTGATAATTCACCAGCAAATAGGGATGCGCCGAAGGCACGGTCGGGTGCGCAAAAGCGCCCGATGCCTTGCCGGGGCGGAGTGCCGCATCAATCCAGGGCTTGTCGAAGAATTGCCGACCGATCTCGGCCAGGCGCGGGCTGAAGGCGCCATAGGCATCCAGCACTTGCGCCACCGCCTTGGGCCAGGGGATCAGGCTGTCATCCTGATCCGGCAGCGGCGCATTGCGGTCCCAATGCTGCAATTTCGGCAGGCCAAGCCATTTCGCCTTCATGGCGTAATAGCGATGCGAAAGGCGCGGGAAGCTGGCGGTAACGGCGGAGACCAGTGCCTCCACCACCTCATCTTCCACCATATTGGCGCGGTTGCGCGCGGAGCCGGGGCGCGGATAGCGTCGCCACTTATCGATGATTTCCTTGTCTTTCGCGAGCGTATTCGTGATCAGCGTAAACAGCCGACCTTTTTCGGCAAAGGCCGCCGAAACCCCCTTGGCGGCGGCTTCACGCACTGCGCGATCCCCATCCGAAAGCTTGTTCAGCGCGTCAGAAACCGTGAGGCTTTCCGTGCCGGATGGCAGCGGGACGGCCACCTTCATGGTGGCGATGGTCTCGTCAAACAGCCGGTTCCAGGCGGCGCGGCCGGTCACTTCCTTTTCATGCAGCAGCTTTTCCACCTCATCGGAAAGCTGATGCGGGCGGAAGACGCGAAGGTCCCGGAGCCAAGGACGAAAGCGGGCCAGCGCGGCGGAATCGGCGCATTTGCGATCCAGCACCGCATCTTCCAGCCGGTTCAATTCCAGCGTGAAGAAGATCAGATGGCTGCTGATCGCGGTCGCGCGTTCCTGCATGGTTTGATAGAAACGCCCATTGGCCGGGTCTTCCGCATCGCCACTGAAGACCAGCTGCGCATAGGACATGACGCGGCCCAGGATTTCCTCAATCGCCTCATATTCGGCAATCGCCGCTGCCAATTCATTGCCTGAAATGGCGCCAAGCTTGCCGGCAAGCCGCGCGGAAAAGGCCCGCGCCTTCGCCTCGGCGCCGTCCAGGTCGCGCGTGAGTGCCGGGTCATCCGGCGCCTTGTACAGGTCCGATAGGTCCCAGACGGGAAGGTTGGCAGCGGCAGCGCCGCCATCAAGCGGGGCGCGGAGCGGGGCGGGAGAGATGATTCGGGTCACCCTTCTCATATAGAGCGAAGCAGCGCATGGCCAAGCGGCAAGCCGCGCCCTACATGAGGCGCCGAGGCGCAAAACGGGGGGAAGGGAATGCCCTATACGGAACAAGGATGGCCCAATCTGCCAGCCATGATGCTGGGCAGGGCGCGGGAATGGCCGGAAAAGCCGCTATTTCGCTTCTGGCGCGATGGGGCGTGGCAGAGCCTCACTTGGGCGGAATTTGCGCGCCAGGTCGCGGCGCTGGCGGCGTTTCTGCGCGCGCAGGGGGTTGCGCCCGGCGACCGCGTGCTGCTGGTTTCGGAAAACCGCCCGGAATTTCCCATCGCCGATACGGCGATCATGGCGATCGGCGCCATCACCGTGCCGACCTATGTCACCAATCTGCCGAGCGATCACGCCCATATCCTGCGCGATTCGGGGGCGCGGTTTGCGATTGTCTCCACCACCGCGCTGGCGGCCCGCGTGCTGGAAGGCGCTGCCCTGGCGCATGGGCTCGATGGCTTGCTCTGCGCCGAGGCCCCGCCCCAAGCGCCGGGGCTCGCCATCCATTTCTGGGGTGATGCGCTGGCCACCCCCGCCGATCCCTTGGCCCTGGAAGCTGAGACGCATCAAATCGCATCTGAGGCTTTGGCCTGCCTGATCTATACTTCCGGCACTGGTGGCACGCCCAAGGGGGTGATGCTGCCGCATCGTGCGCTGCTCGCCAATCGGCATGGGGTGCTGCCGCTGGCGGAAAAGCTGGAATTGGACGGCAAGCCCTATCTGTCCTTCCTGCCGCTGTCGCATAGCTATGAACATACCGTGGGCGGTTTCCTGCTGCCATCTTACGGCATGGAGGTGGTTTATTCGCGCGGCGCGG
>JADCFR010000235.1 GCA_020249415.1 Roseomonas sp.
GACTTGCCCGCGCGGAATTGATTGCCTTGACGCAAGGCGCGCGTGCGGCGGTTTTTGCCGCCGAGGAAGATTTCGGCATCGCAACGGTGGAAGCGCAAGCCTGTGGCACGCCGGTGATCGCCTATGGTCGCGGTGGTGCGCGCGATATTGTGGTGGCGCCACCTGATCCGCGCCCGACCGGCATTTTCTTTCAGGAACAAACCACCGCAAGCCTGATCGCCGCGGTGGAGCGCTTTGAAGCCATGGCGCCCGCCATTACGCCCGAGGATTGCCGCGCCAATGCGGAACGCTTCAGCAATGCGCATTTCCGTCGCCGCTTTCGGCAGGTGGTGCATGACGCGCTTGGGATCGCTGCGACATGAGGTTCTCGCTCATTGTCGCCACCCTTGGCCGCAGCAGCGACATCGGCGCGCTGCTGGAAAGCCTGCTGGCGCAAGGCCGCGATGATTTTGAAGTGATCATCGTGGATCAGAATGCGGATGACCGCGTTGCGCCGGTGCTAGAGCCTTATGCAGCGCGCCTGCCCATTACCCATCTGCGTTCGGCCATCCGCAACGCCAATCACGCGCGCAACCTTGGGCTGCGCGCCGCGCGCGGTGAGATCGTGACCTTCCCGGATGATGACTGCCTTTATCCGGCGGGCGTGCTGGCGCGTGTTGATGCCGCCTTTCGTGCGGCGCCATCCCTTGGTGTGCTGACAGGCCCGGCGGCATCACCGGAAGGCGGGCTTGGATCGGGGCGCTGGCGTGAGGCATCGGGCGCGATTGACCTGAATAATGTCTGGACCAGCGTGATTGAATTCAACCTTTTCCTGCCACGCCATCTGATGCTGGCGTTGGGTGGCTTTGATGAAAGGCTCGGCCCCGGCACGCGCTGGGGTTCGGCGGAAGGCAATGATCTGGTCTGCCGCGCCATGGCACGCGGGGCGGTGGCGCAATATGCTGCGGGTCTTCGCATCATCCATCCCGATAAGCGCCTGACCGAAGTGGCCGTTTCGCGTGCCGCGAGTTACGGGCGCGGGCTTGGCTTTGTGTTGCGCCGGCATGGCGTGCCGCCCTCCGTCTGGTTCGCCTTTCTGGTGCGCCCGATTGGCGGCGCGCTGATTAGCCTGGCAAAACTACGCTTTCACAATGCGGCCTATTACGCCATGAGCTTTTGGGGCCGGCTGATCGGCGGCCTGGCGCGGGAAGCGCGTGAAGCGCCCTTGCCCACGCCGCTGCAAGGGCCAGCGTGATGCATATCACCATCGGCATCGCCACACGCGGAAGGCCGGCCATTCTGGCAGGTGTGCTGCATGATCTTGCGCGGCAATCGCGCAAGGCGGATCGCATCATCGTCTGCCATGTCTCCGCCGATGATATCACCGGCTGTGAAGCCATTCCGGGCGTCGAGTTCATCACCGCCCCCGCCGGCCTGCCGCGCCAGCGCAACCATATTCTGGATGCAGCGCGGGACAGCGATGTGGTGCTGTTTCTGGATGATGATTTCCTCTGCAATGCTGCGTTTCTTGCAGTACTGGAAAGCTGTTTTGAAAGCCACCCTGAAATGGTGGTCGCCACCGGCACGGTGATTGCCGATGGCGCCAATGCACCAGGTTATGATCTGACCGAAGGTGCCGCTTTGCTCACCGCCGATCCCGGTGTGGCGGATGCGTTTGCCGTGACCGAAGCCTTCAACGGCTATGGCTGCAACATGGCCTTTCGAATGTCTGCTGTGCGCGCGCATGATATTCGCGTGGATGAACGCCTGCCGCTTTACGCCTGGTATGAGGATATTGATGTCACGCGCCGCCTTGGCGCGCATGGAAAAATTCTGCGGCTTGCAGGCGCGCGCGGTGTGCATCTTGGCGTAAAGGCCGGGCGCGTGCCGGGCCTCAGGCTTGGGTATTCGCAGGTGGTGAACCCGATTTATCTCGCGATCAAAGGTTCTTTTCCCTGGAGTCACGCCATCCCAAGCGCCGCGCGGCATTGCGCGAAGAATCTGCTGCGCTCACCCTTTCCGGAACCCTGGGCGGATCGCTGGGGCCGGTTTCGCGGCAATATGATCGGGCTTTGGGATGTGCTGCGCGGGCGCGTCACACCCGAACGCATCCTGGATTTGTAGCGCAGCACCCCGCGCATTTACCCCCTTCCCCTGCCGGCCAAGCCATAGGAACATCCCCTGATCAATATCAGGAGGAAGCTCTGCCATTAGCCTTGAACAAGGCCGCGCTCGGCCGGAACCAACCCCCGAAACCCGCCACTTCTGGGAGGGCCTGCGCCAAGGCAAATTATTGCTCCAGCGCTGCGGCGATACGGGCAAGCCCTATTTCCCGCCGCGCCCCTTCAGCCCCTATACCGGCACGCGCAATGTCGAGGTGTTCGAAGCCTCCGGCCGCGGCACGCTGCATTCATATGTTATCCATCATCGCCCGGTGCCAGGCTTCAAGCCCCCTTACGCGATTGCGGTGGTGGAGCTGGAAGAAGGCCCGCGCATGATGACGAATATCGTTGAATGCCCGCAAACGCCCGAAGCCCTTGTGTTGGATATGAAACTGGAATTGGCGCCGACCAAGATGGATGACGATATCACCCTGCCCCTTTTCCGCCCCGCGAAGGAGGCTTGAGCCATGATTCGTCCCGGTGAAATCGCGATTGTTGGTGCCGCCGAAAGCACACGCATCGGCACTGTCCCCGATATGGCGCAAATCATGCTGCATGCGGATGCGGCGCTGAATGCCATGGCAGATGCCGGCTTGAAGCCCGGCGATATTGATGGCGTTGCCTGTGTTGGCCCCATGATGCCGCAGCAGATCGCGCATTATCTTGGCATCACGCCGAAATGGGTGGATGGCACAGGTGTGGGCGGGTGTTCCTTCATGCTGCATGTGCGCCATGCGGCGGCGGCCATTCATGCCGGTTATTGCAAGACCGTGCTGATCACGCATGGGGAAAGCGGCAAATCCCGCGTCAATGGCACGCCGCGCCCGGCAGAACCGCAAAGCCTGAATGGCCAATTCGAAGCGCCCTTCGGCCCGATGGGTCCGCCGACGCTCTTCCCCATTCCCGTGCTGCGCTACATGAAAACCTATGGCGTCACGCATGAACACATGGCGCAGGTTGCGGTGGTGCAGCGCGAATGGGCAGCCAAGAACCCTCGTGCGGCCTTCAAGGACCCGATCACGATTGATGATGTGCTGAACAGCAAAATGATCGCCTATCCCTTCCGGCTGCTACAATGCTGCCTGGTGACGGATGGCGGCGGCGCGCTGATCCTGACATCTTCCGATCGCGCCAAGGATTTCCCAACGAAGCCTTGCTATATCCTCGGCACGGGCGAGAGTGTGGAAACCACCATGGTGAGCCAGATGGAAGATTTCACCTCATCGCGCGCCTTCCGCGTGGCGGGGCCGGAAGCCTTCCGCATGGCCGGCATCAAACACAGCGATGTGGATCATTTGATGATCTATGACGCCTTCGCGCATCTGCCCATGTATGGGCTGGAAGATCTTGGCTTCGTCAAGCGGGGCGAGGCCAAGGATTTCATCTGGGAACGCAATACGGCGCCGGGTGGGAAGCTGCCGATCAATACCAATGGCGGGGGGCTTTCTTATACGCATACTGGCATGTATGGCATGTTCGCCCTGCAAGAAAGCGTGCGCCAGGTGCGCGGCACTGCACCGGCCCAGGTGCCCAATGTGAAAATCAGCGTGGCGCATGGTGTGGGCGGCATGTTCTCTGCCTCCGGCACGGTGGTGCTGAGCAATCAGCGTCCCTGAGAGAGGTTGCACATGACGGAGGCGGTTAATTTGCGCGAAAGGGTGAAGGAACCGCCTTCGCCATTGCTGGTGGAAAGCTATTATCGTGGCTCAGTCGCGCGGGCGCAGAACCATGTCTTTCAACATGAGATGTGGGTGCATCTGGCGCATGGGCTGATGCTGCAACGCCAAGCCATCATTGCGTGTGATGCCATGGCGCAAATCCTGCCGGAAATACTCAGCATGGC
>JADCFR010000236.1 GCA_020249415.1 Roseomonas sp.
AAACGATTGTGGGCAGGCTCGCCGCATTCAGCCCTTCCTCAAACGCCTTGCGCGCTGTCTCGGCCGCCGCTTCCGCCGCCGCACGCCCATGCAGCAGGGCGCAGGCTTCGGTGGCCAGCACCTTCTTCGCCTCGTTTACCTCAGCGCCTTGCAGCGCGGCGTAGCGGGCGATCTCAGTCATCGGCAATTCAGTGAATAACCCCATGAAACGCGCGACATCGGCATCTTCCGTATTGCGCCAGAATTGCCAGTAATCATAAGGCGAAACGCGATCGGCATTGAGCCACACGGCGCCCTTCGCCGTCTTGCCCATCTTCGCCCCGGATGCGGTGGTGATCAGCGGCGTTGTCAGGCCAAAGGCTTCCGCCTGATCCATGCGCCGGATCAGATCGGTCCCCATGACAATATTGCCCCATTGATCGGACCCGCCCATTTGCAGCACCACACCATGGCGGCGGCGCAATTCCAAAAAGTCATAGGCCTGGAGCAGCATGTAATTGAATTCAAGAAAGGTCAGCGGCTGATCGCGTTCCAGGCGCTGCTTCACGCTTTCCATGGTCAGCATGCGATTGACGCTGAAATGCCGCCCGACATCACGCAAAAAGGGAATGTACAGCAGCCTGTCCAGCCATTCCGCGTTATCCAGCATGATGGCATCCGTCGGGCCATCACCGAAGGTCAGAAAGGCATCGAATACCTTGCGAATGCCGGCCTTGTTGGTTTCGATCTGCGCATCCGAAAGCAAGGGCCGCGCCTCATCCCTGAAGGAAGGATCGCCGACCTTTGTGGTGCCACCGCCCATCAGCACCACGGGGCGATTGCCGGTCTGCTGCATCAGGCGCAGCAGCATGATCTGCACCAAAGACCCGACATGCAGGCTATCGGCGGTCGCATCAAAGCCGATATAGCCGGCGAGCGGCCCAGCCTGCAGCCGCGCCAGAAAGGCGCCTTCTTCGGTGGTTTGGTGAATATAGCCGCGTTCCCGCGCCACATGCAGGAAATCGCTTCGCGCGCTGTTCATGATGCTATCCGGTTTGTCGAAACTCGTTTCCCGCCGGGGGCTTCCACCGACAGGCGCGCGGGGGTAGCACGTCCCCATCATGCTGAGAACCATCGGCCTTATGAGTGGCACGTCACTGGATGGCGTGGATGCTGCCTATCTGGAAACGGATGGGGAGGTGATTGCGCGCTTCGGCCCGCGACAGACCCTGCCCTATGACCCGGCGCTCCGCCGTGCGCTGCGCGCCCTGCTGGACCGGGCCGAGAGCCTGACCCCCGATGACCCCGCCTTGCTGGACGCCACACGCCGCCTGACCGAACGCCATGCGGAGGCGGTGGAGGCGATTGGCCTGCCGGCTGACCTGATCGGCTTTCACGGCCAAACCATCCTGCATCGCCCCGCGGCGCCGGGACGCAGCGGCACCCCCTTCACCTGGCAGATCGGTGATGCCGCCATGCTCGCGCGCCGCACGGGCATGAGTGTGGCTTATGATTTCCGCAGCGCCGATGTCGCCGCCGGCGGCCAGGGCGCGCCCCTGGTACCGGTTTTTCATCGCGCGCTTGCCGCGCCCTTGCCGAAGCCGCTCGCGATCCTGAACCTCGGCGGTGTTGGCAATGTGACCTGGCTGGGGCCGGAGGGTGAGATGCTCGCCTTCGATACCGGCCCGGCCAATGGGCCTTTGGATGATTGGGCGCGCCAGCATACCGGCAAGGATTATGACGCCGCGGGCAAGCTCGCTTTGGCGGGGCAGGCGGATGGCGCGGTGTTGGGGCGGTTGATGGCGCATCCCTATCTGGCCGCGCCGCCGCCGAAATCGCTTGATCGGCTGGATTTTGATCGCGCGCTGCGGGAAGCCGGGGCGGGCAGCCTTTCCGCTGCCGATGGGGCGGCGACTTTGGTCGCTTTCTGCGCGGTATGCGTGGCCGCTGCCGGGCGGCATTTTCCGGAACCGCCGCTGCAATGGCTGGTCGCGGGTGGCGGGCGGCGCAACCCGGCGCTCATGAAGGCACTCGGCGGCGCTTTGGAAGAACCGGTGCGCGGGGTTGAGGTTGCGGGCTGGGACGGCGATGCGCTGGAAGCTCAGGCTTTCGGTGTTTTGGCGGCCCGCGTGGCGCGCGGCCTGCCGCTGAGTTTCCCCGGCACCACCGGCGCGCCGCGCCCGCTGACGGGCGGGCGGATTATCGGGGCGCTGCTTTGATTGGGCGCATTTTCCGAGTCGCCAAGTGATTCCACTTTGCTTGAAAATGCTTGTTGGTCGCATTTTCCGAGTCGCCAAGTGATTTCACTTGCCTTGAAAATGCTCCGATCACTCCCGCCAGGGATGCAGATTCCAGAGCGCCTGATAGCGCGTGCGCAGCGCGACAAGCTCCGCCCGATAGGCATCGGGGGCCAGGAAGCGCAGCGGCAGGAATTGCTGATCGGCAAGCTTCTGGAATTCTGGATTCTCCACGGTTTTCTTCACGGAATCCGCAAGCCGCGTGATGATCTCGGTCGGCATGCCCGCCGGGGCGGCCATGCCGCGCATGGACCCTTCCACCACATCAAAGCCCAATTCGCGCAAGGTCGGGATATTGGGCGCGCGGTCCCACCGGGTTTCGCCCATTTGCGCCAACGGATGCAGCGTGCCCTGGCGCAAATCATTCAGCCCTTCGGCAACATTCATCACCGCGAGCGGAATGGTGCGCGAAAACACATTCTGCTTCACCAGAGACGATCCCGCGAAGGGAATATGCAGAAATTTCGTGCCGGAAGCGCGTTCCAGCGCCAGCATCGCCAAATGATCATCCGAACCAATGCCCGTGGTGCCATAGCCAATCGTGCCCGGATTGGCCCGCGCCGCTGCCAGCAGATCAGCCAGCGTCCTATAGGGGCTGTCAGGCAGTACCCACATGCCGCCCGGATCATCCACGATATTGCCAATCAGCGAAAAATCATCGAGCGAGAAACGTGCACGCCTTTCGATCGGGATGGTGACGATGGTCGGGGTATTGATGAAGCCAATCGTATAGCCATCGGGCCTGGCGCGCGCCAATTCGGTAAAGCCGATTTCTCCGCCCGCGCCGGGGCGGTTCAAGACCACGACGGATTGCCCAAGATCCCCTTCCATGAAGCGCGCAATGGTGCGTGCCGCAAGGTCCGTACCGCCCCCCGCGGCAAAGGCGACAATCATGGTGATCTGCCGATCCGGCCGCCAACCACCCTGTGCGCGGGCAATGGCAGGGGTGGCAAGGGCGCTCGCGATCAGCGCGCGACGTGAAAGCTTCATGGTGACCTCCCGGTTATTGGAACGACTCAAGCACAAACGCCACCCATGAAAAAGGCCGCCCGGAATGTTCCGCGCGGCCTTTTCATGGGGCATGGTGCCAAGCCTTAATCAGCCGCCAGCGCCATGCGGTTGCGGTTCAGAATGCCCATCACGTGATCTTCTGCCGCATCAACCACCTTTTCGGTCTGCTCCGGCGTGAAGACATGACCAGCCCCGGCCATGACGCGATAATCAATGCTGACACCCTTTTGCGTATTCAGCTTTTCCACCAGCTTCTTCACAGAAATTTCCGGCACCAATTCATCATCCGCACCATGCAGGATCAGCCCGCCGCAGGGGCAGGGGGCCAGGAAGCCGAAATCATAATGCGAAGCCGGCGCGCTGATGGAAACAAAGCCGCCCATTTCGGGCCGGCGCATCAGCACCTGCATGCCGACATAGGCCCCGAAGGAATAGCCCAGCACCCATTGCGAAGACGCGTTGGGGTTCACGGTTTGCAGGAAATCCAGCCCCGCGCAGGCATCGGAGATTTCACCAATGCCCCCATCATAACGGCCCTGGCTGCGCCCCACGCCACGCATGTTGAAGCGCAGTACGGAAAAGCCCAACGCCTGCATGCGCTGATACAGCGCATGAATGACGCGGTTATTCATGGTGCCGCCATGGAGCGGATGCGGGTGCAACAGCAGCGCCGTGGGGGCATTCGGCCGCTTGGAATGGTGATAGCGTCCTTCAAGCCGGCCATCAGGTCCGGCGAACATCACTTCTGGCATGGTCTTCTTCTGTCCATTCCATTCTTGGCCGGTGCGGGGTTCACGCATCATCGCCCATGGGGGATGAGCGATGCGAACCCAGCGGCACCGGCGCCGCATTTCCGGGAAACCAAAGCCCACGACCAGGATACGCTTTGATCGCTCACTCACCGACCGCGGAAATCTTGACCGCCAAGATCGGCAAACCTAGCTTTCATTGCCACGGGAGCGCCGCGGTATCCTATCGCCGAGATGCCGCCGAAGCCGCCACCCCGATGCCTCAGAGGGGTTTCCCATCCCCCAAAGGAGCTTGTAATATAATGATCACATCGGAAAATTCCTAATGGATTCATGCCGGGAGTCGCGATTTTTTTTGCCCCCGCCTTTGGTGTCAGATTGGGCTGACAGATGAGGCTCTCAACCCGTGGTCGCTATGCCGTCATGGCGCTCGCCGAAATGGCGCGGCGGGAGGCTGGGCAGACCGACCCGCTGGAGGCGCGACCGGCCTCCATCGCCGAAATCGCCGCCGCCCAGCACCTTTCGGCGGCCTATCTGGAACAGCTTTTTGGCCGGCTCCGCCGCGCCGGACTGGTCGAATCGGCCCGCGGGCCGGGGGGCGGCTATCGGCTGCTGCCGACGCCCGAGCGCATTACCATCGCCGCCATCATAGATGCGGTGGAAGAACCCATCTCGGCCACCAGGTGCGAGGAAGGGAACCCCGGTTGCCTCGCCGGCCAGCGCTGCGACACACATGATCTTTGGGCAGAATTGGGCGGGCAAATCCGGCTTTTCCTGGCCGGGGTGACCCTGGCCGATGTGCTGGCCGGGCGCATTTTGGGCCGCGCCGCCGCCCCCTTGCCCCCCGGCTGAGGCGCCATGCCCCGCCTTTACCTGGACGCCAATGCAACTGAGCCCATGCGCCCGGAAGCCATCGCCGCGATGGCGGAAGCGATGGCCCTGCCGGGCAATCCATCCTCGGTCCATGCCGAGGGGCGGGCAGCGCGGCGCATGCTGGAAGAAGCGCGGGAGGCGATTGCGGCGCGCTTTGGGGCGCGTGGGCGGGATGTGGTGTTCACCTCCGGCGGGACCGAGGCGAATGCTTTAGCCATCCGCGGCCTT
>JADCFR010000237.1 GCA_020249415.1 Roseomonas sp.
CGCTTGGCCGATACATCGATGGCTTCTACAACACCCGTCGGCCCCATTCGAGCCTTGACGGGCAGACGCCGGACGAGGCCTATTTTACCGCGCTGCCATCAATCCCGATGGCAGCCTAACCAAGGCAGAAAACCACCTAGGAAACGCCCAGAAATTGTTCAAACAAACCGAGCCAGATCTCCCGCGCGAAACTGATCCAGCTTAGACGTGACGATCACCCGAGAGACGCCAAGGCACGCCCGGCCAGGGCGAGCGCCACCAAGTCCAACCAATCTGGCACCATAGTGGCACCACGGCGAAAAATTCCGATTTTTTTGGAGGACAGCGGGCTCGTAAGTCTTTGATTTTTCTGGCTCCCCGAGTTGGACTCGAACCAACGACCTAGGGATTAACAGTCCCGCGCTCTACCAGCTGAGCTATCGGGGATCAGGAGCCGGCGCGCCTAATAGCAGCGCCGCGCCTTATGTCAAAGCCCTGCGGCATAACTTAAAGCGCGTCTTGGAGGTCCGGAGCGGAATCGAACCGCTGTAGAGGGTTTTGCAGACCCTTGCCTGACCACTCGGCCACCGGACCCCATGGCGTCTCTATCGGGCCGCGCCCGTTCCGGGTCAAGCGCCACCTTGGCGGAGCGGTGCCGCAGGACCTATAAGGTGTTCAACAAGGCTTGAAGGAAGGGCGATATGGATTTCGCGCGCGCCAGAGTTTTCATGGTGGATGGGCAGTTGCGGCCAAACCAAGTGCAGGATCCCCGCATCCTCTCGGCCTTTGGCGATCTGCCGAGGGAAGCCTTTTTGCCTGCCGATCTCGCGCCGCGCGCCTATGCGGATGCGGATGTGCCGCTGCCGGGCGGGCGGGCGCTGATGCAGTCCATGGTCATGGCACGGCTTTTCCAGCTTGCGGAACTGCGCCGCGGGGACCGCACGCTGCTGCTGGGTGCGGGCTGCGGTTACGGCGCGGCGGTGCTGGCCGCGATGGGCGCCAATGTCACCGCGCTTGAAAATGATCCCGCCTTGCTCGACCTGGCGCGGGCCGGCTTGGCACGGTGCCTGCCGGAAGCCTCTGTCCGGCTGATGCGTGAAGACCCTGCGCATCCGCCGGCGGGGCTCGGTCCCTTTGATGTTATTCTGATCGAAGGCGGCGTGCCGGCCATTCCCCGCCCGATTGAGACCCTGCTCGCGGAAGGCGGGCGCTTGGTAACACTGGTCACCACTGGTGGGCCGCCGGCGCGGGCCACTTTGGTGCGCCATATTGGCGGCAGCTTCACGCCGCGCGTGGCGTTTGAGGCGCATGCGGCGCCGCTGCCGGCTTTTCAGCCCAAGCCGAGCTTCGCGTTTTAGGAGTTTCTCGGTTGTGGCCACTCTGGGCTGGCGCAACCGCCCGCGCATGCTGTAGCTTTGCGCCAAGGCCCTACTGGCAGTTTTGGGGTGGGGTTTCCCTTGGGGGTAAATCCGGGGTTTGGGGGTTGCACTTGATGAAGAGTTTTCGCGCAACGCTTTTCCTGTCCGCAACGCTGGCCGTGGCGCCGCTTGCCTCGGCTGGAGCGCAAACCCTTCAGGAAGCCCTGGCGGCCGCTTACGCCAATAACCCTGCGCTGCTGGCCGCCCGGGCGCAGCTTCGCGCAGTTGATGAAAACCTGCCCCAGGCCCTGGCCGGCTGGCGGCCGAGTGTCACCTTCTCCGGCGCTGGCGGCTACGTGGACGCTACGTCGCGGTCACGGTCAAATGATAGAACGACCTACACCGATCTTGAGCGCAGTACGGGCAGCCTGGCGGGGGTCGTCACCCAGCCCATTTATCGCGGCGGCAGGACTGTTGCAGGCACCAGACGGGCTGAGAATCAAATCTATGCGCAGCGTTCGCGCCTGATCGCGACGGAGCAGCAGGTCTTGCTGGATTCCGTTGCGTCCTATGTCGCTGTTATCCGCGATACGGAAGTGGTGCGCCTGAATGCGAACAATGTTCAGGTCCTGTCGCGCCAGTTGCAGGCCACCAATGAGCGTTTCCGTGTGGGTGAAATCACCCGCACCGATGTCGCGCAGGCGGAATCACGGCTTGCCGGCGCGCGCGCCGCTCTGGAACAGGCGGATGGCAATCGCGAATCCTCGCGCGCCGTTTTCCAGCGCCTCATCGGCATGGCGCCCAATCGGGTTTCGCCACCACAGCCTTTGATACCGCCGGTACGTTCCGCGCAGGAAGCGGTCCAAAAAGCCAGCACCAATAACCCGACCGTCATCGCCGCCATGTTCGATGAAGCGGCGGCCATTGAAAATATTGACCTGCAATTCGGCGCATTGCTGCCGACCATCGGCGTACAGGGCCAGACCTTCCGGCTGGACAACAGCGCGTTACCAGGCACGCGCCAGACGGGTTCTCAGGTCACTGCCAATCTTTCCGTCCCCATCTTTCAGGGTGGCGCCGAACACGCCGCCGTGCGCCAGGCGCGCCAGCAGGCGCAGCAGCAGCGCCAATTGGTGGAAGATGCAAGGCGCCTCGCCGGGCAACAGGCCGCGCAAGCCTGGGAAACTTTGCGCACCGCCCGCGCCCAGGTGGAAAGCGTGCGCGCCCAGATCAGGGCCCAGGAAATCGCGCTTGATGGCGTGCAGCGCGAAGCGGTGGTCGGCAGCCGTACCACGCTTGATGTGTTGAACGCCGAACAGGAATTGCTCAATGCCCGCGTGAGCCTGGTGCAGGCCCTGGCCACTCTGGTCAATGCCTCCTATTCGCTGACAGCGACGATTGGCCGGCTCACCGCACAGGATCTTGGTCTGCCCGTCCAGCTTTACGACCCGAAAGCCTATCATCAGGCGGTTCGTAACCTTTGGGTTGGAACTGGGGATTATAGTGATGTCGCGGCACGTCCTGCCGCTGCCCCCGCCGCCACGGCGCCCCAGGCGCCTTCGAGAGGAAGACCATGAGCGGTACTGCCCCGCCCCCCGCCGGGGGTCAGGATCAATCCATGGATGATATCCTGGCGTCCATTCGCCGTATCCTGAATGAGGATGAGGCAGGGGTCCAGAATGCGGAGGCGGCAGAACCCGCCTCGCCCGAGCCGCCGGCGGCCGAATCGCCAGAAGCGCCGCCCCCCCCAAGGGCATCAGCGCCCGAATTCACCCCTCCGCCAATGGCACCGCCACCGCCCATGGCGCGTTCAGGGCCAGAACCGGTGGAATTGACCTCAGACATGCTTGTCAAACCACCTCCTCAAGCCCCTTCCGGACCGCAGATGGGCCTGGATGATGCCGCCGGCCTGATCGCCCCCGCTGCTGCTGCTGCTGCTGCTGCCTCGGTCGGGTCTCTCCTCCGCGCTGTGAGCTCTGAACGCGGGGCGCCGGTTTATCGCGGGGGCCCGAGCATTGAGGATCTGGTGCGAGAGGAATTACGCCCCGTCCTGAAGGATTGGCTCGATACCCACCTGCCGCCCTTGGTGGAACGGCTGGTGCGCGCGGAAATCGATCGGGTTGTCAATCGCGCTCTGCCATAGCGCTGCTGCAACAGCGACGGGATCACCTGGTTCTCCCAATCGCGATCCTGCCACCAGGATGGGGCGCGAGCGACATTTCAGTTTCGGTACGCGAAATCGGGGCGTGTTGCGGTCACATGGCTCCACGCAACCCGCTCTAAGCTACCAAACTGAGCGTCTGCACATCCGTCGGCGGATCAAGCCCCGAATGGCCCCGCATGCCAACACCTTAGCCCGCACTCACCCCAGGCGGCGCCGATAGAGCGCAATCAACCTTTCCCAATGGCGTTCCGCCGCTGGCTTGTCGAAGCACCAGCGGCCAGGAAAGGCAAAGCCATGATGCACGGCCGGGTAGATTTCCAATTCGCCCTTGGCGCCCGAGGCTTCGAATAGCGCGCGCAATTCATCCACCATGGGCAGTGGCGCCAATTCATCATGCTCGGCGCAGGCGATATAGAGTTCTGCGCTGCCTTGCCCGAGCGTCAGATGCGGGCTTTCCACCGCATCACTGACCAGCCAGGTGCCATAGAAAGAAGCGGCAGCGGCGATCCGCCCTGGATAGCGCGCGGCGGCGGCCAGCGCATAAGGCCCGCTCATGCAATAGCCATGCACGCCAACCGGGCCTGCGCGCACCTGTTTTTGTTGATCAAGGAAGCCCAGCATATCGGCGATATCTTCCATCACCGGCGGAATGGTCATTTTGGTGCGAATGGCGCGCATGCGGTCGCGTTCTGTGTCGCCCACGGTCAGCACGCCGGGGCCGAATTTCGAATCTCGCCCGGCGCGGTAATAAAGATTGGGCAGCACGACATAATAGCCCGTGGCGGCAAGCCGCCGCGCCATGTCGTAGAGTTCTTCGCGAATGCCGGGCGCATCCATCAGCATCAGCACGGCGGGGAAGGGGCCATGGCGTTCCGGGTGACAGATAAAGCTTTCCATCGCGCCGGCGCGGGTTTGGATATCAATGATGTGTTCGATCATGGCGATTGCCCCTTCAATCGGCTTTCACGCCTGCGGCGCGAATCACCTCGGCCCAGGATTGCAGATCGCCGGCGATGCGGCGGTTGAAGGTCGCCATATCCTCAAAATTCGGCGTCAGGCCTGAATCGAGCAGCCTTTGCCGGAAGGTGGGATTTTCGAGCCCCTTGCGGATGGCCTCCACCCAAGCGCGTGCCGCATCGGCGGAGATGGTGCGCGGGCCGCACAGCCCGAACCACCCCGCCATTTCAAGCCCGGGCACCCAATCTGAAATCGGGCGCGCC
>JADCFR010000238.1 GCA_020249415.1 Roseomonas sp.
AGCTCGGCGGAACTCCGCATGGAAACCTGCCCAATCTTTGCGCGCGCCTTCAAGGATATGGCAGCGCAGCCCGGATTTTTTGCTGATCTCCTGAATAAACTAGGCCAGGATGATGCAGGGGCGCGGCTTTGGGCCGAATATGGCGCCGATGCCGCGCGCTTTCCGGGCGGCCAGGCAGAGCTTGAAGCAGGCCTGCAGGAATTTCGCGCCGCTTTGCTCGCTGATCTTTCCGCACGCGACGCAACGCCCGAGAAAATCGCTGCCGCGCTTGCGCCTTTGGCACCCGCAGCGGGCGCCCTGCCAAGCGTTGAGCAGGCAAACCGCCTGATGGATCAGGCCAGCAAGGCCGGCGAAGACCAGCCCGAAGCCCGCGCTGCCTTTGAAGCTTTGGTCATGCTGACCGGTCATTTGCGGGATAGAAAGCTTGACCCGGTAGGATTGATGGCGGAGGTGAAGCCATGATCCGCCTGATCACATTGGCGCTTGTCGCCCTGGCGGCCTGCAGCACCCTGGATGCGCCGGTGGCGCAGCTTGAACGCTGGCAAAAGCAGCGCGCGGCGGGTGCGCTGGCCGCCATTGCCGAGGAACCCGTGGTGCGAGATTGCGCGCCCGGCAAAGGGGAGGCGTGCCAGCGCCTGCATCTGATCCGCGCCGAAGCCTGCCTCAGCCTTGCCTTTGCCGGGCGTGCCCCCGGCGCCGCCTGCCCTGGCAGCAGTGCGCGCGAAGCGGGCCTGCTGTCTTGTGCGGCGAGTGCAGCGCAAGCCGCCGAACAATCCGCTGGCGAGGTTTTGCTGCCGGCACGCAAACTGCGCACGCAAGCGCGGCTTTGCGCCATTGAAAACCTGCCCCCCGCCATGGCCGCCCCGGCAGCCCGCGACTTGATCGCGGAAGCCGCCCCCTTGGCGGATGCGGAAGGCGCCTTGCTGCGCGGCCGCGCCGCCCTTGCCGCAGCCAGACCCTCGGCAGGGCCTGAGGCTGCGCGCTGCACCGCCGCGCGGGATGCGCTGGCTGAGGCACGTCGCGGCTTGGCACAAAAACCCGATGATCCGGCGCTCAAGCGCCTTGCCGATGATGCCGGTTTGCGCGCCGCGCGCATCACCGATTGCCCTCTTTGAAGCCCGGAGGATTGGTCATGGCCCTTGCCCGCGAACTCAGCCTCCGCCTGCCGCTGCAACGCGGTGATGATGTGCGCGCCGTGCAGCAGGCGCTGATCCGCGCCGGGATGCTGACAGGCAGCGCCGATGGCATTTTCGGCCCGGCGACGCATCGTGCCGTGCTGGATTTCCAACGCCGCATGCAGGTGCGCCATCCGGGTTTTGCCGCTGATGGGATTGTCGGCCGGCAAAGCTGGAGCGCGCTTTTCCCCGATGCCGCGCCGCATCCGCTGGCGGGTGCAGCCACGCCTGAGGCCGGGCTCGCCACCGGGCCGGATTGGCGCGCCATGCTGCAGCCCTATGTACGGCGCCTGATGGCGGGCAGCGCGCCGCCTGTCGGGCAAGGGGTGCGGCGTTGGCGCCTCGGCGCCGAGGGGCTCCGCGTTGAAGGCTTTGTCGCACCACCGCGCAGCCAGGGTCGGCCCGAGACCGTCACGCGCTGCTGGCGGGATTTTCGCGCGGCGTTTGAAACCTGCGCGGCAGCCTATGGCGTGCCGGTGGAATTGCTGATCGCGACCGCCTGCACCGAATCCGGCGGTCGCGCCGGGGCCATCCGCGAAGAACCTGGTTTTGTCAGTGATGCGGCAACGCCGCATCGCGTCTCGCCTGGCCTGATGCAAACGCTGATTTCAACTGCGCGCGAGGTGCTGGCCGATGCCAGCCTGGATCGGGCGCGCCTGCTTGATCCCGCGACCTCCATCCGCGCCGGGGCGGCGATGATCCGCGCCCAGGCCATGCGGCGCAAATTGCCGACGCATTTCGACCCGCCCTTGGTGGCGATTGCCTATAATGCCGGGTCACTCCGCGCGCGGGCCGATGGCGCCGCCGATCCCTGGGGCATGGTGCAGACCCTGCGCGGCGGGCATGCCCATGCCGATGCCTTCATTGGCTTCTTCAATGATTGCTTCGCGGTCTTCGCCGATGGCGCCGCGCCGGCTGCGCTGACGCCAAGTTTCTGGGCCTTGCTGAAGCAATAGGACCTCGTCAACCCAAGGGAATCAGTCTGGCGCGTACAAATTCAACCAAAAATGGCTGGCTTTCTTGCCCGAGCACGCCATGGCGCGGGGAAGCCTTTTGAGCGTGTCGCGGTCACATGGCAACACGCAACCCGCTCTCCAGCGTTGTTTTTCGTGCATCTTCACCAATTCAGATGATCCCATCTGAACGGGCTCGGCTCCAGGCCTTGCGATAGGGCTGCGCGGGCCAAAGCCTGGGCAGTCTGGCACCCTCCGTCAGGATTTTCGCCTTATGGGTGTATGCCGACAAGCGACACCCTTGTTTGCTTGCATTCTGGTCGTGCGCCCATAAAGAACCAGCGAGTCACCCTTAGCCTATTCGCCTCAATTCAATGGATTTTTGTGCGGGCTTTGCAGCATGCCAGCAAAAAATCGTGTCGGACCGTCACAATATAGGAAGAACCCCTTGGACTTGTGCAAAAGTCAATGGTGAACAGAGGCATGGCTTTGCGAATACCCGACTCGGAAGTACCGGAATGGTCGCGCCGGCTGCGCATGGCGCGGCGCGCCAAAGGGCTGTCACAAGTGGCGCTGGGGGACCTTATCGGTGCCTCTCAGGCTACTGTTGCCGATTGGGAAACGGGCAAGACACGGCCGCGGCATGAGACATTGAAGCGCCTGCTGCTGGCGCTTGATCTTTCTTTGCTGGAATTGATGCCGGATATGCCGCGCAACGCCTCGGAAAACATCGCCCAGGCGCCGCTTTCCGCCAGCGAAATCGCCGATCAATTCGGCACGCTGCTTGAAATCGTCTCCCGCGAATTGGACGGCATTGGCCATTCCTCAACTCTTGCCAGCAAGGGGCGCTTTGCCTTCCAGATCTGGCGAAGCGCCGGCGGCACCATGACCGAGGCCGCCGATCCGGAAGCCGCGCGCGAGCAATTGGCCGCCATACGCGCCTTGCTGGCAGATATGCGCAAGATTGCCCCGGAGAGTTGAAGCCTTAAACCAAGCCTTGACTCAATATCGGAAAATCCGGTATA
>JADCFR010000239.1 GCA_020249415.1 Roseomonas sp.
CAAGGCTCCAGCCAGAAACCCCACCACCGCATCGGCGCGCGGCCCGGCGGCGAGTTTGGACGGCGCGAGGCGGCGCGCAATCCGCGCCAGCATGAAGCCGGCATAGCCCACCAATAAAATCCCGATGCCGGCCACAATCACGCGCGCTTCCAGCACACTCAGCGCCCAAACCCCGAAGGGCGTGCCCAGGGCGCCTGCGAAAACATAGGGCTTCAGCACCGGCCAGCGAATGGCGGGCCAAACCACGCGCAAAGTCACGCTTTGGATCAGGAGCGATCCCAGCACCAGAACCGGCGCAATCTCCTGCGGGGTCACCCAGTGATACAGGATACCCGCCGCCACCAAATTGAAGGCAAAGCCCGCCAGCCCCGAGCAAAAGGCAGCGATAAAGCAGCCGCCCAGCAGCGCCAGAAGATCAAAAGACATTGAACAGAAAAACCAGCCCCACCAGCAGGGCAAGCCCGAAGGAGGCCGCCACCAGATCCTTCTGCGCCCGCCCCCAGCCCAGAAACTCGAGCGCCATGACGCGCAAACCACCGGCCAGATGCGCGGCCAGCAGGATGACCAGCGCGGTTTCCGCCGCCTTCACCAAGGGGTTCTCCGCCCAGCGCAAAAACCCATCCAGCCGCGCCTCCCCCTGAATGGCGCTGCCGAGCGCCCAGAAATGCAGCGGCAAAAACAACGCCAGCAAAAGGCCAGAAACCCGATGCACGGCAAAGCCGATCCAGCTTGGGTGGGAACGCGCGCGGAAATCCATCAGGCGTAAAGCCCGAAGGCGGCACGGATGCCAAAAGCCGCTGTCAGCAGGCCAAGCCCAAGCCAGCAGAAATCAATCCCCCGCCCGCGCCAGCCAAGCGTCTCAGCGGCGATATTGCGCAGCCCAATCGCGCCATGCAGCCCCGCCGCCAGCGCGAAGACCAGGTAAAAGCCAAGCCAGGCTTCGGAACCTTGGGTGCGCGCCAAAATCTCCCGCGCGGAAAGCCCGCCACGCACGGCAAGCAATATGGTGATCAGATGCACCAGCACCGCCAGCGCCAGGATCATGGCGGTGATGCGCTGCACCACCCAAAGATGCGCCTGCCCGCGCGCGGCCCTGTCAGCCATGGCGCGTGCCGCCGAAAAGGCTCTCCCAGAACAAGGTCCGCTTCAGCCCGGCAATGGCGCCTGATGGGTCAATCTGCTTCGGGCAGCGTTCCGTGCAGGAACGGGTGGAATGGCAGGAATGGCAGCCGGCATCGCCCGCCACCGCATCCAACCTTTCATCGCGCGCGCCATCACGCGCATCATTCACCAAGGTCCAGGCGCGGTTGAGCGCTGCAGGCCCCAGATAATCGCCATTCCAGGCGACAATATCGCAGGACGCGTAGCAAACGGCGCAGCCGATGCATTCAATGCCGGCATCAGCCTCGCGCCTGGCCTTGCTGCCGGGCGCGACCACGGCAAATTCATCCGGCACGGCGCCATCCGGCGCGTCCTTGGGTTGGAAAAATCCTTGCGCGCGCTGCCATTTGTCGAAGAAGGGCGCCAGATCAGCCGCCAGGTCGCGGATCACCGGCAGATTGGCCAAGGGGCGCAGTTCCAGCGCGCCATCGGCGCCCACCACTTTGCGCACATGCGTCCGGCAGGTCCAGCGCGCACGGCCATTCACCGTCATGGCGCAAGACCCGCACATGCCAACGCGGCAGGCGAAGCGATAGGCCAGGCTCGGGTCCAATTCGCGCTGGATATGCGTGACAACATCAAGCACGGTCTGATTGTCACGCGCCGGCACATCATAGCGCGCAAAACCGCCCGCATCCTCGCCACGCCAGACACTGACCTTGAGCTGTTCCATGGGGGCCAGACTAAGCCCACTGGACAGCCTGTCCAGCCCATGGCCTGCTGCCTGAAACAGGAGGAAGCAGGCATGGAACAACGCGGGGCGGATATTCTGGTGGCGGCGCTGAAGCGCGCTGGCGTCAGCCGCATCTTCACCCTTTCGGGCAATCACATCATGACGATCTTCGATGCCCTGCTCGGCAGCGGGATTGAGCTTGTGCATACCCGCCAGGAAGCCGCCGCGGTACATATGGCCGATGCCTGGGCAAGGCTGACGGGCGAAGTTGGCGTGGCGATGGTGACCGGCGGGCAGGGCCATACCAATGCCATCGCCGCCATGCCGACTGCCATGGCGGGTGAGGTGCCGGTGGTGCTGCTCTCCGGCCATGCACCCTTGCGCGAATTGGGCATGGGCAGTTTCCAGGAAATGCGCCAGGCCGATATCGCCGAACCGCTGACAAAACTCTCCTTTACCGCCTCCAGCACGGCGGGCATTGGCGCTGATCTGGCGCGCGCCTTTCGTGTCGCGCGGTCTGGCCGCCCTGGCCCGGTGCATCTCAGCCTGCCGACGGATCTCATGGATGCGCGCATCACGGCACCCGCTTTGCCTGATGCGGCGGCCTTCACCGCCGAGCCCATGCCGCTTGGCGCCGGCACAGCCCATGTCACTGCGGGGATGATCGCCGAGGCAGCGCGGCCCGTCATTTTGGCGCCGCCCGCCTTGTGCAGCCCGCGCGGCAAGCCACTCATCGCCGCTCTTGCTGCTGCGGCTGGCCTGCCCGTGATCCCGATGGAAAGCCCACGCGGGCTGAATGACCCGTCACTCGGCGCCTATGCCGGCGTGCTGGCCGAGGCTGATCTGGTTGTGCTGCTCGGCAAGGCGCTTGATTTCTCACTTCGCTTCGGGCGCGCGCCGGGGATTTCGGCGGAGGCCCGCTTCATCCAGATTGACCCCGATGCCGGCGTGATCGCGCGCGGTGCGCGTGCCCTGCCGGGGCGGATTGCGCTGGCGGCGGTGGCGAGTGCCGCCGAGGCGACCGAGGCGCTGACCCGCGCCATGAAACCCCACGCCAATCAGGCCTGGGCCGAGCGGCTTGCGGCGGCCATCGCGTTCCGCCCACCTGGCTGGGCCGCCTTGGCGGGCGACACGGGTGGCCCGATCCATCCCGCCACATTGTTCCAGGCGGCCAAGCCCTTCCTTGAACAAGGCGCAGATTCTGTCC
>JADCFR010000024.1 GCA_020249415.1 Roseomonas sp.
CGTGTCCTTGCAGCCCAATGCCGGCAGCCAGGGTGAATATGCCGGCTTGCTCGCCATTCGCGCCTGGCATCTTTCGCGCGGCGATACGGCGCGCACCATTTGCCTGATCCCATCAAGCGCGCATGGCACCAACCCGGCCTCCGCCGTCATGGCGGGCATGCAGGTGGTGGTGGTGGGCTGCGACCGTGATGGCAATGTGGATATTGATGATCTGAAGGTGAAGCTCGATCAGCATGGCGCCAAGCTTGCCGCGCTGATGGTGACCTATCCCAGCACCCATGGCGTTTTTGAAGCCGAAATCAAGGAAATCTGCGCGCTCGTGCATGCCAAGGGCGGGCAGGTTTATATGGATGGCGCCAATATGAATGCGCAGGTGGGCCTGACCAGCCCCGGCGCGATTGGCGCTGATGTCTGCCATTTGAACTTGCACAAGACCTTCTGCATTCCGCATGGCGGCGGCGGGCCAGGTGTGGGGCCCATTGGTGTTGCCGCGCATCTGGCGCCGTATTTGCCCAATCACCCGATGCTGGCGGCAGCCGGCCCGGCGACGGGCTTTGGTCCCGTCAGTGCGGCACCTTTCGGTTCCGCTTCCATCCTGCCGATTTCCTACGCCTATATCCGCATGATGGGGCCTGATGCCTTGCGTCGCGCGACCGAGGTCGCGATCCTTTCCGCCAATTACATGGCCAAGCGCTTGGATGGGCATTTCCCGGTGCTCTACAAAGGCGCCAATGGCATGGTCGCGCATGAATGCATCCTGGATTGCCGCGGCTTCCAGCAAGGCGGCGGCGTGCTGGTGGAAGATATCGCCAAGCGCTTGCAGGATTATGGTTTTCACGCGCCCACCATGTCCTGGCCGGTGGCCGGCACGCTGATGGTGGAACCGACGGAAAGCGAACCGAAGGCCGAGCTTGATCGCTTCATTGATGCGATGATCGCGATCCGTGCCGAAATTCGAGCGGTGGAGCAAGGGCGGATGGATAAGGCCGATAATCCGCTGAAAAACGCGCCGCACACGGCCGCTGAAGTGATGGCGGAAACCTGGTCGCACCCCTATAGCCGCGAAGAAGCTGCCTTCCCGCTGCCCTTCGTAAAGGCACGGAAATATTGGCCGCCGGTCAAGCGTGTGGATAATGTCTATGGCGACCGCAATCTGGTCTGCACCTGCGCGCCGCTGGAAAGCTACGCCCAGCAGATTGCCGCAGAGTAATCATGCGCCGACCAGGTTCTTGGCGCGTGGCCGCGTCGCGGCTGATCCATGCTGATCGCTGGATCAGGCTGCGCGCGGATCATTGCATCACGCCGGAAGGCGCGGTGCTCGATCCCTATTACGTGCTGGAATATGCCGATTGGGTGCATGTGGTGGCGGTGACCGATGATGATCGGCTGGTGGTGAACCACCAGTATCGTCATGGCGCGGGTTGCGTTCATCTGGAATTGCCGGGCGGTGTGATGGATGCGGCGGATGCCGGGCCGGTTGAAGCGGGCTTGCGCGAATTGCGTGAGGAAACCGGTTTTGCCGCGCGTGATTTTCGCCATATCACCAGCCTCAGCCCCAATTCGGCCACGCATACCAACCGCATCCATATTGTGCTGGCGGAAGGCGCTTATGCCGATGGCGCGCAGAACCTGGATGTGGGTGAGGAAATCGCGGTGGAATTGCTGCCGCTGGCCGAAATCCCCGCGCTGATCGCAAGCGGCGCCTTTTTGCAATCGGCGCATGTCGCTTCCATGATGGTCGCTTTGCAAGCTTTGGGGCGGATGCGCTTTGTATCCATGGACAGCGCCGGCAGGTGAGGTCGGCCGGATCAGCGCCCGAGCCAGGTCACCCCGCCCAAAATAGCGCCTTGGCGGTTGGGCTTTTGCTCGCCGGGTTTTCGGTTTTCACCGGCGTGGATGCGGCTTCCAAGCTGCTGACGGAAGATTATCACACGCTGGAAGTCACCTTTGGCCGCGCGCTGTTTCAGGTGTTGCCGCTGTTCTTGATCATCGCCTGGCGCGGCCGTGCCGTGGTGAAAAGCGCCCATCCTGGGATGCAAACGCTGCGCGGTGTGTGCATCTTTGTCTGCACGCTGCTTTTCGTGCAGGGGTTGAGCCTGCTTAATCTCGCGGATTGCATTGCGCTGACCTATATCTCGCCCTTTGTGATGGTGCTGTTTTCCGTTTTCCTGCTGAAGGAAAAAGTGGATTGGCAGCGCTGGCTTGCGGTGGTGATCGGCTTTCTTGGCATGCTGATTGTGCTGCGCCCTGGCACCGGGGTATTTGGCCCGGCGGCGCTCTGGCCGCTTTCGGAGGCCGTGCTTTGGGCCTTTGCGCTGGTCATCACGCGCATGATGCCGCGCGATGGCGCGATGACAACGCTGATCTGGACATCGGCGATTCAGCTTTTGCTGGCAGCGCTTTTCGTGCCGCTGGTCTGGCGCATGCCGGATGCGGCGGATATCCCGCTCTTCGCTGCGGCGGGCCTCTGCAATCTTCTCGGCCAGTTGTTGCTGATTTCAGCCTTTCGCCGCGCCCCGGCATCGCTTCTGGCGCCCTTCAGCACCGTGCAGATTGTTGTCGCGGCATTGGTGGGCTGGCTTGTGTTTCACACCTTCCCCGATTTCTGGACCTGGGTGGGGACAGGCGTGATCCTGGCCGGTGGCCTGCTGGTCTGGTGGCGAGAGCGGCAATTGCTCCGGCAATAGCGCGTTTTTAAATGCGCTTCGCTGCCGCAACGGCAGCCTTGGACCCCGCACCCACCACCCAGGCCCAGGCGCCCAGCAGCGGGCCATAGGCGCGGCCTTCGCCCGCTTCACGCGCTTCATCGCGATGGTGGATTTCTTCTTCCTGGCAATGGCGGAGCAGCGCTTGCAAGGGTTGGAACAACCCCTCAGCTTCCAGCCTGTCCAATTGCTGCTGGTAGTGGTGATCCACGAAGCTTTCCACCGCATCAATCGTGGCATAGACGGCGCGCGGGCCGAATAGCGCGGGAATGGCGCCGGTCAGCCAGCCGGCGATGCGCCAAATTGGCAAAAGCTTGCTGTGTTGGTCCTGCGGCAGCAGGGCGTTCAATAGATCAAGATGCCCCTGCTCCGTCGCGCCATGCCTCTCAGCAAATTCCCGAATGGCGGGATCGCGGCAGAAGGCCAGGATGCCGCGATAGATCATGACCGCGCCGGTCTCGCCAGCATGGTCAGAGCGCAATTCGCCGATTAGCCAGGCGGGCATTTCGGAGATGGCGATATCGGGCAGGGCAGGGGCAATGACATTCATTGGCCTAAAATGGCGCGCTTGATGCGCGCGACAACCCCTTATTCAGCCGCTACTATTGCAGTTCCAGACGGGTTTCCAGCCGCGGGAAGGGCAAACATCCTAGCTAAGCCACTGATCCCGAGCGCGCCTCCCGAGGCCCGTCAGTGCGGGCACGAGGTCCGGGTGCTCGCCATGATTCTCCGACGCACGCAGCAATTCCGCGGTGACAAAGAGTTCGGCAAGCGTCAGACTTCGGGCCACAACCGATCCACGAAAAACCCTTCTGATACGGCTTGCCAAAATCTGATCGAGACCCGAAAGCGCTAAGAGAAAGGCCAAATCTTGATGCTGAAGGCCAATGCCCCAGCCTTCCCAGTCAATAATCTCTAGCCGCGGACCTGCAATGTTCTTCCAGTGCAAATCCCCGTGGATGGTCTCCCACACGCAATCCGAATAATCGAGATTTATCGCCCATCTTTCAGATACTCTGCGCTGAACCAGGTCGAAGCGCGTATTGACCCGATCTGTGCTCACGCCTCTCAACCATCGAAGCGCTTCGCGCAATTCAATCAAAAACTCATCTGAGACAGCCCCATGGGGCGATATCTTGTGCTGGCTCTCACCAATGATGGCTCCGGATAGCTTATCCGTGATGATAAGCTGGGTCCTGATGTCTTCGCCGAATTCGTATACCTGATGGAGCTTCGGCTTCCACGGAACCGGCCAATGAGCTGCGGTTTTTTCGCCTTCCCACTCTCGGCCCATCGCCTTTTCGCAGGGCGCCGAAAACATCTTTGCCCAGAATACACTGCCGCTCCTGGTCCTCACCGCCGAGCCAATGGATTTATTATTCCAGCCAAATGATGGGCTCCCGACAGGCTCGTAATTGAGCCGACGAAGCTCGTGACAAAGCCGCTGATGAAGATCCTGGCTCAAACTTCCCCGACCATACCGCGCTTTTCCCGCGCATGCCGCCACAACGCGAGCCCGCGATACACCCCATGCACCATCTTGCTATAGGGCAGCGCCACAAACAGCGCCAAAACCAGGCCAAGATGCAAGGCGAGCATGACACCCATCGCCCCGGTATGGCGCACCACCAGCAGCAAAAGCCCCGTCGCACTCACCAGGAACAGCAGCGACAACATGGCGTATTCACCGCCGACCAGGCGTTTCGCCACCGGCACCGGGTCTGTGATGATCTTCAGCCGGATCAGGCCTGCTGTCCCAGATCGGAAGAGCACA
>JADCFR010000240.1 GCA_020249415.1 Roseomonas sp.
CATGGCCAATCCCGTGCTGTTCGCGGTGATCTTTCTGGAGGGTGGGCTGTTGCTGGCGCGCGTTGATTACCGCGCCTATTTTGAAGGGGCGCAATTCGTCCATTTCCTGTTGGGGCCGGCGACCGTCGCGCTTGCTGTCCCGCTCGCGCGGCAATGGCGGCAGGTGAAACGCTCAGCGCCTGCGGCGATTGCTTCGGTGGTTGTGGGCGGCGTCTTCGCTGCCGCGGCGGGTGTGGCGCTGGCCCTCGCGTTTTCCGCCGCGCCGGAGGTCACGGCCTCCCTTGCGCCGCGTTCCGTCACCACACCGGTCGCGATGGGGGTGGCCGAACGAATTGGTGGGCTGCCATCTCTCACGGCGGCCATTGTGATTTGCAGCGGCATTGTCGGCGCGGCGCTGGGGCCGGCCTTGCTCACGCTGCTCGGGGTGACGGATTGGCGCGCGCGCGGGCTTGCGATTGGCACCGCAGCGCATGGCATCGGCACGGCGCGGGCAATTTCGGTCAATGAAGTGGCCGGCGCCTTCAGCGGCTTGGCGATGGGCTTGAATGCACTCGCCACCGCGTTGTTGCTGCCCTTGTTGTGGCGACTATTCTTCGGGTAAATTTCACGCGTTCAGCAGGCGCCGGCTCCAGACCATCAGGCCGATTGTGGCGATGGCCGCGACCATAAACACCGCCGCATAGCCCGCCATATGCAGGATGGACCCAAAGACCAGGGCGCCCATGCTCTGGCCGAAAAACAGCGCCATGGCGAAGGCGGCAACGGCGGTGCCGCGCGCTTCCGGCAAGGCTTCTGTGGCCCGCGCCTGCAAGACGCCATGCAGCATATAGAAGGCAAGGCCCAGCCAGAATTGCATCGCCGCCACGACCAGCCCATTCGGTGCGAAGGCCGTGCCCACCAAGCCCAGCGCGAGCAGCACACCGCCCAAGGTCAGCAAGCGCCTTTCGCCAAACCGCGCCACCAGGGTTTTCGCGAGCCGCGTATAGGTGAAGGCACCAAGCCCAAAGCCCGCCACCACCAGCCCCGCCATGGCCGGCGAATAGCCGAAATTTTCAATCAGCAGCGAACCCGTCAGCGGAAAGGCGCCACCAAACAGCACCGCGCCATCAATGAAGGCCGCGACCATCAGCCTTCGCCCGGCAGGGCGGGAGAATAGCGTCAGATAAGGCCGGAAACTGGCTCGAAAATCGCGCCCGGCCTCAGACGCCGGCGCCTGCCAGAGCTCTGCCCCCAAGCGCCGCCCCAGCAGCACGGAAACCACCAGCGCCAGCAGCGCCAGCACCAGAAAGGAAGCACGCCAGCCCGCCAAATCCGCCAGCACGCCGGAAAGTGGCCCGACCAGCAATTGCGCCATCACCATACCGGTCAAAAACCGCCCGATGGTCGCCTGCCGTTCCGCATAAGGCACCGCATCGCCAATCCAGGCGAGTGCGAGGGGGATCACCGCGCCCGCCAGCAAGCCTGTCAGCGTGCGCAGCGCCACCATGGCCGAAAGATCCCAAGCGAATGCGCAGGCGGCCAGGCCAAAGCCATAAAGCAGTAGCGCAAACCAGGCGACGCGAAGCTTCCCGTAGCGATCGCCGAGCGGCCCGATCACCACCTGCCCCGCGCCATAGGCAATCGAAAACCCCGCCAGCACCGGCGCGGCGCCGGCCACCGTCACGCCGAAATCCGAAGCAAGCAATGGCAGCAGCGGATCGAGCATACGTATCCCGCCCCCGGTTGCGAAAGCAGCCAGGGCAAGTAGCGGCAGAATGGAAAGATCGGTCTTCAAGCCCCCCGAATGGGCGCCGGGGGCAGCAACGTCAACCCGGCATCGGACGCCGCCTCATTCTTGATCCGGCGCAAAAATCCCGCCCGCAATCTGCGGCAGAAGGCCAGTGTGAGTCCAAGGAGCCCAACCATGCCCAATGCCGCATTTAGCACCGATCCCCGCCATCATTGGTTTGTCCTGGCCAATGGCAGCCGCGCCCAGGCCTATGTGAAGCGCCGGGAGGATTCCGGCTATGACCAGCTCCGCGCCTGGGACGCGCCAGAAGCGCGCATGCGTGACGCGGCATTGGGCGAAGACAAGCCCGGCCGCGCCTTTGCCGGCGCAGGGGCGACGCAGCGCAGCGCCATGGAACGCGATGGCAAGGATGACAGCCCGAAGGAACATGCCAGGCGCGATTTCCTGGAAGGGCTCGCCCATGATTTGGCCTTTGCCTTGGCCGCGGGCGATATGGAAACCATGACCCTGATCGCTCCGGCGCGGGTGGCTGAGGCCGTTACCGCCCATCTGCCCGCCCCTGCGCGCAAGGCTGTCATTGAGCAGGACCATCACGACCTGACCAGCCTGCCGCATGCCGATATCTTTGACCGGCTGGATGCAATACGACACCGTCTGTAACAAATTCGGCCTTGACCCAGGGGCGGGCTGCGCGCCATGTCTTAATCCATGAGCGAAAAGCGCCCGCCCATCATCATTGACATGACGCCTGAGGGCGAATTCCGGGATCCGCCGGCGCCGCCAGCCCCGCGCGGGCTGGATTTGGTGCTGGCGCGGCTTGGTGGCGCGGCAATGCTTGTGGCCCTCGTCACTGGCGGCCTTTTGGTGGCGGCGCTGGCATTGCTTGCGATTGGCGTGCTGCTGCCAATCGTGCTGACCGCGGGCGCGATTGGTGCCGTCACGCTCTGGTGGCGGCTGCGCAAGGCCCGCGCGCGGTGAGAGAGAGCCGGCTCTCTGGAGCA
>JADCFR010000241.1 GCA_020249415.1 Roseomonas sp.
CGCCGCGCCGCGCGGGTTGGCTTTGACTGGCCGGATGCTGGCGCGGTCTTGGACAAGCTGGAAGAGGAAGCGGCAGAACTCCGCGCCGAGCTGCAAGGCGCTGATAAGGCGAGACTTCAGGATGAGGTGGGCGACCTGCTTTTCGTGCTGGCCAATCTGGCACGCAAGCTGGATTTGGACCCGGAAGCGGCACTCCGCCACGCCAATCAGAAATTCACGCGCCGCTTCGGCCATATCGAAGAACAGGCTGATCTTGCAGGAAAAAGCCTCAATGACATGACGCTGGAGGAGATGGAGGCTTTGTGGGTGCAGGCGAAGCAAGGTGAAAAGTGAGAAAACACGCTCAATCATCTGAAATTATGATATTTTATGCCTTGGGATAGCTGATCCCCACCACCTCAATTTCGTCCACCTCGGCCGGCCGTGCGCGGCCGCCTCTGGTCGCCAGCCCGCGCACTCGACCGCCGTTGCGATCTGCTTTCACGAGGCGGCAGCCAATGCGCGGCCTTTCGGTGCACCCCGACACAGGCCGTCGGCTGCGGCCTGCAGGTTGCGCGTCTGCCAACGCCAGAACATCGGCTTGCCTTTGCCGAGATCGACGCGCGGGTCGCCATCCTCCCCGCCCTGTCTCCCTTATCAGAACGATGCGCGCCCGCCAGACATGGCGCTTCCAGCCCCTGCGATTGGCGACCACGCCTTCGATCTGCTCCCGGTCGCCCGGCCGGAGCGGAGCCGGACCTCAACGCCTCCCATCACGCGCCGAGACCAGCAGCCTGGCAGCCCCCTACCCCTTCACCTGCGCCGCCACACTAATCGCCCCCGCTTCCCGCAACGCTGCCCTTTCTTCCGCGGAAAGCCCAAAAATTCCCCCCAGCACTTCTTCCTCATGTTGGTTCAGAAACGGGCTCGGCTTCAGCGCCGGCGCCGGCGCATCCGTGAAGCGCAAGGGGGACGATGGCAGGCAGACGCGCCCAACCTCAGGATGGTCCATCCAATGCAGCATGCCGCGTTCATGCATGCCGGCGTCATTGATCACCTCATCCAAATCGCGCACCGGCGCCGCCGGCACGCCGAATTTGCGCGTGGCGGCCACGGCTTCCTCGCGCGTCATGCCGGCAAGCCAGGCGGTCACCATGGCGTCAACCTCCGCCATATTTTGCACGCGCGCGGGGTTGGTTGCGAAGCGCGGATCGCCCATCAAATCCTCGCGCCCCATGGCGCGGAGCAGGCGGTTCCAATGGTCTTCCTTGACCACAATAATCGCCAGATACCCATCGCTCGTCGGATAGACATTGTATGGCGCCATCGCGAGCCCCGCATGGGAATTGCCGGTGCGCGGCGGGATCTTGCCGCGTAGCCCGCCGAAATGCATGCCAAGCGCCGAAGCCAAACAGGGATAAACCGTATCCTGCATGGCGATTTCAACAAAGCGCCCGCGCCCGGTGCGTTCGCGGTCAAACAGCGCCGTGATGGCGGCTGCGTAAAGATGCGTGCCGCCCAGAAAATCCACCACCGCCGGGCCGGATTTCACCGGCGGGCCATCCGGGAAACCCGTGGTGTGCATAATGCCCGATGCCGCCTGCACCGTCAGGTCCATCGCCAGCTTGTCGCGATCCGGCCCGGAACGGCCATAGCCGGACGCCGCCGCATAGATCAGGCGCGGGTTGCGCTTGATCAGCGCTTCCTGCCCCAGGCCAAGCTTATCCATCGCCCCCGGCGCGAAATTCTCAATCAGAATATCGGCGCGATCCACCATGGAAAGGAACAGCGCGCGCCCCGCTTCATTCTTGAAGTCAATCGAAATGCCAAGCTTGTTGGAATTCAGCATGGCCTGCGGCACGGATCCGCCCGAAACCATGGTGCGGCGGCGGAGTGATTCGCCGCCCGGCGGTTCGATCTTGATGACGGTGGCGCCCGCCATCGCCATCAGGAAGGAACAATAAGGTGCCTGATATATCTGCCCGAGATCGAGAACGAGAATCCCATCCAGCGGGCGATGCGGTTCCGCCATCCGGGATCAGACCTTGGAACCCAGGATGCGCCGGCCAATGGCGCTGCGATGCACCTCTGACGGGCCTTCATACACGCGCATCAGGCGCACCTGCTGGTGCATAAGCTGCAAGGGAAGTTCCTTGGTGACACCCATGGCGCCGAAGGTCTGCATGGCCTGGTCCAGGATATCCTGCGCCATTTCCGTGCCTTCCACCTTCAGCATGGAAGCTTCCATGCGCACATCGGCGCCGGCATCAAGCTTGGCCGCCAGATCAGCCACCATCAGCTTGCAGGCATGCATCCGTGTGGCGGCTTCCGCCACCCACCATTGAATGGCCTGACGATCCGCCAGCCGCACGCCAAAGGTGATGCGGTTGCGCGCATGTTCGGCCATCATGTCCAGCGCACGGCGTGTCATGCCCACACAACGCGCGCCCATTTGCAGGCGGCGCACATTGAGCCGCAATTGCATCGGCGCATAGCCGCGGCCCAATTCGCCGAGCACTTGGGATTCCGGCACGCGGCAATCTTCAAACACCAGCTCGTAAGTCTTGCGCCCGCCAATCATGGAAATTTCGCGTTCAATGATAAAGCCGGGCGTGCCCTTTTCCACGATGAAGGCCGTCACCCCTTCCTGGCGCTTACCGTCACCGGTGCGCGCCATGAGGATGATGAAATCCGCGCGCGGCACATTGCTCACCCAGATCTTGCGGCCATTGATGACCCAATCATTGCCATCCTTCACCGCGCGGGTCGTCATGCCGGCGGGATCACCGCCCGCGCCGGGTTCGGAAATCGCCATGGCAGAACGCGCGGTGCCTTCAGCATAGGGCGCCAAATAGCGCTCGCGCTGCATGGAATTGGCGACCGAGAGCATCATGTGCAGATTGGGGCTATCGGGCGGGATGACGAAGGGCACGGCAACGCGGCCCAATTCTTCCTCCGCCGCCGCGAGCGCGCTGAGTGAGAGATTCGCACCACCAAATTCCTCCGGCACATCCAGGCCCCATAGGCCCAATTCCTTGCAGCGCGCGAGGAGGCGCGTTTCTTCTTCCTCGGAAAGCTTATAGCCCTTGCCTTCGGCTTCGCGCTTCAGGACCGCGGGTTCCAACGGCATCAGTTCCTTATCCACGAAGCGCGCAACAAGGTCCTGCAGCATGCGCGTTTCTTCGGTGGGGGCGAAGGGCAAGGGGTTATGATCCATGGCGGCGGTTCCTTCCTTAGGCGCTCAAAGCATCACTTGCCGGGCGGGGCGTCAAGGCGGCACCCCCCTGCCCCGCTGGGCTTGGGCTTAGAAGGACACGGCAAGCCCGACCGAGGCGCCAGAGACATTCTGGCCAAACAGATACCGCGCGACGATGCGGATGCTCTGCATGTTGAAATCCCAAACGCCCAATTCATAGCGCCCGACATTCATCTCAATCCCGCCGCCCACCTTGGTCAGATGGTCAAAGCCCAGCGCCACCTGATCACCCAAAAAACGCGAATGGGAAAAATCCACCACCCAACGGAGCGGACGGCCAAACATTTCGGCCTCCATCGGCCAACGCACGCGGCCCCAGATATTGAAGGTCTTTGCCTCGGCCTCACCGCGCACCGCGCGGGAGGTATCGCCAAAGGTCGAAAGCCGGATATCGGTATAGCGCAATTCAAGGTCAATTTCGTAGCCAGGGCGCGGAATGTTCAGATCAAGCATCAGTGACCCGCCCAGCCCATAGGCATTCATCCGGCCCCGATCGAGGAAGGCCAATTCGCGATCATTTTTCAATTCCAATAGGCGCCCAAATAGCGAGACATCAGTTTCCACATGCCCCAGCGCGCCATTCAGGATGGGGCGGAACACCAAGCCTTCAATGATCGGGAAATCCCAGCCGACACCAACCGTGCCGGAGAAATTATTCCAGCGCGTCGGCAGCGTGGATTTGTTCTGCCCCTCGGAGAACACAAAGCGCGGATCATAGCGTGAATAGCCCAAAAACCCTTCGAGATAGAGCGGGAAATCCGGATCCACCGTAAAGCCCAGGCCAAATTGCGTCGTTTGCAGCCCGGTATCATCCTGCGATCCCCTGCTGATGCTGAGCGAGGATGCCGTGACATCCGGCACCACATTATAGCCAAGCAGGCCAAGCACCCCATTCGCGGTTTGTTGCAGGCTATAGCCGGGAATACCGGTGATGACGCGGCCCGTACCTTGTGCTTCGGCCGGCAGCGCCAGCAACGGGCCGCATAGCAGCATCGGCAAAAGAAGGCGCAGGCTTCGCATGGGGTGTTGTTAGGCCTTCACGCGCGCGGCGCCAATGGCGCGCCAGGCAACCAGATACCGCGCCCGGCGAAAAACCGCGCGAAATCCGCCAGCGGCACGCGCGCATCGGCCTGGGACGCGGCATCATGGCCAGAAGGGTTGTGCAAGCGCAGTGCGCCGCCTGCCGCGCCAAAGACCAGTACCAGATGCCCACCCTTCCCCGGCGCGGGCTCTGCCGGGCGACGAATGCCAGGATGGACGGAAGCGATGAACAACCCGCCATCGGCGAGCAAAGGCAGGATATCCTCGGCCGCGCGGTCAAGGATGATTTCGGCGGGTATCGCGTGGGTTTCGGCAAGCCAGGTGATGGCGGGCGCATAGATCAGGCCGCGGATGAAGCCATCGGGTTCCTCCACATAGGCGCCGTAGCCTGTCAGCATCTTCGCAAGGTCTCGCGCCCGCGGCGGCGTGATGCCGCGCGCGGCGAGCGCCATGCGCAAACACGCCACACCACATAGATGTTCCGCCCAAAGCGCGTATTCAGCAGGGTTTTCGGCGCCGGATTCTGCCCAGGCGGGATCATCCTCAGCCGCGCAAGCACCTGTGATGATGGCGCCGATCAAGCCCGGCGTTTCCCATTGGCCGAAATAGGGCGGGATTTCAGCGCTGGATATGACCATGTCGTTACCGAAGCGCCTGGGGGTTCGGCACATCCGGTGCCCCGTCCAAGCGCCGCAGCACCATGTCAAACCGGCTATCGGTTTCAACCGGCTCCACCGTGCCGGAAATCGGCGCAGCACTCGCGGGATCAGGCCCGGCAGCCAGCGGGATATGCCCTGCCCCGGCCAAAAGGCCAGAGGTCGGGTCAAGCCCAACCCAACCGGCGCCTGGCAAATAGACCTCTGCCCAGGCGTGCAATTCCGCATCATCACGGCCAAGCATGGCGGGTTCGATCAAATAGCCAGAAACAAAACGCGCGCCAAAGCCAAGCCGACGGAGAATTTGCACCAAAAGCCAGGAGGAATCGCGGCAGGAACCGCGCCCGGCACGAAGCACCTGTTCGCCATCCCAGACACCGGGTTCGGCGCGCTGCACATAGGTGACACGCTGATGCACCAGCGCGGTCAGATGGACCAGGAATTCAACCGTGCCGCGCGGTGTGCGCGGTATTTCCTGCATGAATGCATCAAGCAGGGGACCGAGCGGATCAAGCCGATGATAGGGCAAGAGCTGTTCGGCAAGCCAGGGTTCCGGCGTGAAGGGCCATGTAGCCGCTTCCGGTTCAACGAAGAAATCAAAGGGGTTGATGGTCGCGATTTCAGCCGCGAGGTTCACCGTGACACTGAAGGCCGTGACCGGTTCTGTCATCAGCACACGCGCCATGAAATTTCCAAGCGGGTCCTGCTGCCAATGCAGCCAATGCGTGGCGGGTTCGATAATGAGCGCATAGGAAAGGATTGGCGTGCGGCATTGCGGTGCCGGGCGCAGGCGAATGAGCTGCGGACCAAGCGCCACCGCGCGCGCATAGCGATAGGTACTGCGATGGGTCAGGGCGAATCGAAGCGACATGGATGGGCATTCTAGCCCGGCTTCGGTGGATCAGGCGATTGACCGCAAGGCCAAGACAGCCCGATGCTGGCTTGGCAAGGGAAGGAAACGCCATGGCTGATCTCACGATCCGCGAAGTGAAAACCACGCTGCTGCAAATGCCCTGGGCGGATGACCCATGGCTGGCTGGCCATGCGCTCGGGCCGATGCGTGATTTGGTGGTGGTGGACATCACCACGCAATCGGGCATCACGGGCATGGGCTATTTGCATCTGCTGAACCTGCCTTTGCAGCGCACTATCGGCGCCTGCATCGCGGAAGCCATGGCGCCGCGCATCATTGGGCGCGATGCCTCGGCCATTGAAGCGATCTGGTATGATCTGTGGCGTGCGACACTGACCGGCGGGCGCGGCGGGGTTGCGATGATGGCGCAATCGGCGATTGACATCGCGCTTTGGGATATTCTGGGCAAGGCAGCGGGCTTGCCCTTGCATCGGCTTTGGGGGCATTTCCGGTCCGACATCCCGATCTATGGCAGCGGCTGTTTTCGCGGGGCGCGCGGCGATGGCATGATCGCGAAGGCCAAGCATTACATCGAAAACGGTTATCGCGCCATCAAGATGCAGGTCGCGCATATTGGTGATCTTAACACCGATCTTGATAATGTGCGGCGCATGCGTGAAGCCGTCGGCCCAGATATTGATATCATGATTGATGTGAATATGGGCTGGTCTGCCGATATCGCCATCACCATGGGCCGCAAGTTTGAGGAATACGATATCTACTGGCTGGAAGAACCCGTGCTGGCGGATGATTACGCCGGCTACCTCCGCTGTGCTGAGGCGCTTGATATGCGCGTGGTGGGTGGGGAGACGCATTTCGGCCGTGCCGATTTGAAGCCCTTCCTCGAAAATCCGCGCCTGCCCATTCTGCAGCCCGATCCGATGCGCGGTGGCCTGACGGAACTCCGCAAGATCGCAACCGTGGCCGATACCTGGGGTGTCACCATCGCGCCGCATCTTTTCCCGGAATTGAATGTGCATCTGCTGGCGAGCATTCCGAATGGCATTTGGGCTGAACAGATGGGGCTTTTAGATGATGCCTTCATCAGCCTGCCGAAAATCGCCAAGGGCATGATTACCGCGCCGGAAACGCCTGGGCATGGCCTGGCCTTCAAACCGGAAGTGCTGAGCGATTATGTGGTGCGTTGATGCCGGTTGCATTCGCCTGACCTGCGGTTTGGCTGGCATGATTACCAGACGGCGCGCCGCCCCCCGGTATGGTGTTGCGCAGCTGGGCGCGATGGCATGAGACACGGGTCTTTTGCGCATTGACAGGGAAATCCCTGCTTCATAAGGGGTTCAGCCTCAGGGGTATTGCCGCTTGCCAAGCCCCGCGCAGCAATAAGGACAGGCTGATGCGTTTGGTCACTTTCTCGGATACCGCAGGCACGCGCATTGGCGCGCTGGATGCAGCAGGCGCGGTGCGAGACATTGCTGCTGCCGCGCCATCCTTGCCGCGCGATATGCTTGGGCTGATTGCGGCGGGGCCGGCGGCGCTGGCCGCCGCGCGGGAGGCGCTCAGCAAGGCGCCGGTGGTGGCGGGTGCCAAAATCCTCGCCCCCATTCCGCGCCCGCCAAAGAATGTGTTTTGCGTTGGCAAGAACTATCATGAACACGCCAAGGAATTCGCGGGATCGGGCTTTGATGGCGGGGCGAAGGATGTGGTGCCGCCCTTCCCTGTTGTCTTCTCCAAACCCCATACCGCCATCATCGCAACGGGCGAACCTATTCTCAGCCATTTGGACCCAACCGGCGGGCTGGATTACGAAGGCGAATTGGCGATTGTGATCGGCCAGGGCGGGCGTGGTATTTCCAAGGCTGCCGCGCTTTCGCATGTATTCGGCTATACCATCATCAATGACGTGACCGCGCGGCATTTACAAAAGCGCCATAGCCAATGGGTGCTCGGCAAGGGTTTGGATAGTTTCTGCCCCATGGGCCCGGCCATCCTGACCGCAGATGAAGCGCCTGACCCCGCTAAACTTCGCCTGATCACGCATGTGAATGGCGAAAAGCGCCAGGATGCGCTGGTCGCGGATTTGATCTTTGATGTGCCGACGCTGATTGAAGCGATCAGCGCCGCGATTACGCTTGAACCCGGCGATGTGATCGCGACCGGCACGCCGGTTGGCGTTGGCATTGGCTTCACCCCGCCGAAATTCCTGCAAAAGGGCGATAGCGTGCGGATTGAAATCAGCGGGATTGGTGTACTCGAAAACCCTGTCGCCTGAACCAAAAAAACCGGGAGGTTACAACATGCAAAGACGCGTTTTTCTGGTCGGAGCCTCCGCGCTCCCTTTCGCTGCACCGGCGCTGGCGCAGGAGAATTTCCCATCGCGCGCGGTTTCCATGGTGGTCGCCTTCCCGCCCGGCGGGCAGGCGGATGTGGTGGGCCGGCCGGTGGCTGCGGTGCTGGAAAGGCTTTGGCGTGTGCCGGTGCCGATCACCAATCGTGGCGGTGCGGCGGGCGAAATCGGCAATGGTTTCGTCGCCCGCAGCACCCCCGATGGCTATACGCTGCTGATGGGTCTTTCTTCCATGACCTTCCTGCCGGAAGCAGCGCGCATCAATGGCCGCACGCCGGCCTATACGCCCGATATGCTGACGCCGATTGCGTTGTTTTCAGCCGATCCCACGGTGTTGGTGGTGCCGGCAGCAAGCCCCATCCGCAGCATTGAAGAATTCATCGCCGAAGTGCGCGCGAAGCCAGGTCAGATCGCCTATTCCTCGGCGGGGAATTACTCGGCCTTGCATGTGCCGATGGCGATGCTGTCTCAGGCGGCGGGCTTGCAGATGCTGCATGTGCCCTTCCAGGGCGGCGGGCCGGCCTTGACCGCGATTTTGAGCGGGCAGGTGCAAGCGCTTTCCTCAGGCCCCGGGCCGGTGGCGCAGCATGTGCGTGATGGGCGGTTGCGCGCACTCGCCACCTGGGGCCGGCAGCGGCTCAAGGGTTTTGAGGATGTGCCGACGCTGGTGGAAAAAGGCTTTGCGGATGTGGAATTCTACATCTGGGTCGGGCTTTTCGCGCCCGCTGGCACGCCGCCCGCGATCATTGACCGCATTCGCGATGCCGCGCGGCAGGTGGCGCAGGATCCGGATTTCATCCGCATCATGGCGGGCAGCGGCAATACGCTCGATTTCCGTGAGGGCGATGCCTTCCGACGCTTTTACGATGAGGATGCGGGCAGGTTGCTCCGCGTGATCCGGGCGCTGGGCAAGATTGAATAGCGCCCTTGCCTGCGCTGCACCGCTAGCGCAGGCTTCAGTCCGGTTTTGACAATATCGAGGATACCATGACCACCGAAGCGCAAATCACCGCCTGGCTCGCCACGCAACAGGACGCCATGCTCGATGAGCTCAAGGAAATGGTGAATACCGATGGCGGTTCCTATGACAAGGCAGGCGTGGATCGCACCGGCCAGCAGGTGAAGCGCTTTCTTGAAGGCCATGGCATCGCGGTGGAAGTGGTGCCGCGCGCAAAACATGGCGATTGCCTGCGCGGCATTGTGCCCGGCGCGCATGAAATCGCTGCCGGCAATCAGCAAAAGAATATCGTGCTGATGGGGCATCGCGATACGGTTTTCCCCAAAGGCGAACCGGAACGCCGGCCTTTCACCATTCAGGGCAATATCGCCTATGGGCCGGGTGTTGCCGATATGAAGGCCGGCATTGAGATGAATATGTTTGTCCTTGCTGCCTTTCATAAATTCGGCGGCGCGCCCGGCCCGCTGGTTGGGCTTTTCACTGGAGATGAGGAAATCGGCAGCCCCGAAGGCCGCCCGGTGATTGAACATGAGGCTCGTAGTGCGCGGGTGGTCTTCAATAGCGAACCGGGCCGGCCTTCCGGCAATGTTGTCACTGGGCGCAAGGGCGGCGTGTTTTCCGTGGTGGATATTGAAGGCAAGGCGGCGCATTCCGGCGGCAATTTCGAAGCCGGCATCAGCGCCATTGGCGAAGCCGCGCAAAAGATCGTCGCCATTCATGCGCTGACGGATTTGAAACGCGGCATTACGCTGAATGTCGGTTTGGTGAGCGGTGGGCAGAGCGTGAATACCGTCGCCCCCGCCTGCCAATTCCAGATTGACCTACGCTATGTGGAATTGGCGGATCGCGATGAGGTGGTCGGCAAGCTGCATGACATTGTCGCGAAATCCTTTGTGCCCGGCACCAAGGCGAAGCTGGTGATCAAGGGCGAATTCCTGCCGCTGAACGCGACACCGGCCAGTGAGCGTGTCTTTGCGCTTTATCAGGGCGCAGCGGCGGATAGCGGCCTGAAGGTGGGTGGCGAGTTTTCCGGCGGCTGCGCCGATAGCGGCTTCACGGCGGCGATTGGCGCGCCCACCATTTGCGCGGTCGGGCCCGTGGGCGGCAAGGCGCATAGCCCTGAAGAGTATCTCGAGATTGACAGCATTGTGCCGCGCGCCCAGGCCATGGCGCGCGCCATCATGCGCTTGGAAAAGGCAGGGCTTTAAGTCCCGCTTATCCGCGCCAGGGGCGCACCTGCCAAAGCCGCTTCAGCCGATCATCCACGGTTTGCGCAAAAGCGCGGTATTCGGCGCCGACCATGGTATTGAGTGGCATGAAATTCCGCACCGCTTCGCGCTTGAAATTCTCATCGGCCAAGGCTGTGCGGAAGGCCGCTTCCAGCCGCGCCACAATGGCAGGCGGCATATTGGGCGGGCCGACAATGCCGCGGCTCGCGCCATGCACCAGGTCAAAGCCCAATTCGCGGAAGGTCGGCACATCAGCGGCTTCCGGCTGACGCGCTACCGCCGCCTGCGCCAGCATCCGCACCTTGCCCTCACGCGCCAATTGCAAAGCGTCATTCACATTGATCGCCGCGACATCCATATTGCCGCCGAGCAATTGCGGAATAAGCGGCGCAGCGCCGGCAAAGGGCACCTGGATCATGGGCCTCAGCCCCGCCAATTCCTCAAAATGCAGCACAAAAAGATGATCATCACTGCCAATGCCGGTGGTGGCATAGGTGATCTGTTCCGGCCGCGCCTTGGCTGCCGCCACCAGATCCTGCAAGGTTTTTAGCGGGCTATCGGCGCGCACATAAAAGCAATTGGCGTCTTCCACGATATTGCAGAGGAAGGTGAAATCCATCGCGCGGTAACGCACCTGGCGTTCCAGCGGAATGGCGTTATGCGCGGGGATGGTGGTGGCACCAATTGTGTAGCCATCAGGCGCAGCGTTGAAGGTGGCTTCAAGGCCAATCTGGCCGGCAGCGCCCGTGCGATTGATAATGACGGGCCTGAGGCCCGGGATTTGCGCCGCCACCAGCGGCATGACGAGGCGCGTCATGATATCCACGCCGCCGCCGGCGGGGAAAGGCACAATCACCTCCATGGGCTTGTCACCCGGCCAGGCGGTTTGCGCCTGAGCAATGGCCGGGTTGGCGAGCAGGCTTGCGGATGCCAAAAGGCTGCGGCGATTGATCATTGTTTTTCCTCCCACTACCTATCTATGTTAGCAGGAGATAATCGCCTTCAGCAATAAGTCGCCGCTCGTGATCCGTGCCTTGCGTCCTTGAAGGGTCTCCGCTGTTGCGGCCGTTGAGTCAAAGCAATTCCCTCTCAAGCACTGGTCGTTGTTTTGGTTCGACATGCCCCAACCAGTCCAAAAATTATGCAAAAATTATCTTGAGATAAGTGAATAAACATGTTTCGCTCTACAGGCGAGCTTGACCAAATTATCGGAGCTAAAACGAATGCAGCAAGCGGTTTTACCCAGTTTTCTTCGCCACTATCATGCTGAAGGTCTCATTCGCCTGGGCGGTGAAGGCGACGGGGGCTACATTGTTTCTGAGAAAGATGTTCAGGCGAGTGATTTTCTGTTGAGCCTTGGAGTAAATGACAACTGGGGTTTTGAAAAAGACTTTCTAAAAAGGAGACCGGTTTCACTGCATGCTTATGATGGCTCCATCAATTTACGCATATTTTTTGAGCGCTTTGCTGCAACAGCGCTGAGATTGAGTGGACCAAAAACTATTTTTAACTCCGCTAAGATGATATGGGATTATAAAAAGTTTTTTTCGAATGATCGAATCCATTTTCAAAAATTTGTTGGTTATGTTCCCGGGAAGCGTTACATCACAATAGACGAAATCTTTTTCGCCTGTCCATCCGGAAAGATTTTTTTGAAAATTGACATTGAGGGTTTTGAATATCGCGTCTTAAATCAATTGTTGGAGAATCAAGAGAGGCTGTCAGGACTAGTTATTGAATTTCATGATGTCGATCTGCACTGGGCCCGAATAGCTGAATTTGTGAAGTGCTTTGCTCTCAGGATAATTAGCGTTAATGTTAATAATTTTGTTCCATTAATGCCAGATCGCTCTCCAACGGTACTAGAAATTTCATTTAGCGCAAACGCTACTTTCACATCCGATCACCAGAGTTACCCCCACCCCCTTAGTCGACCTAATCGCCCAGACCGACCATCTTATGAAATCTGCTTCATCGAATAGTTTTAATTCCGGATCAACAGCGACAGCTGTTATGGCCGAGCCATTCGGCGGGTAGAAGCAATCGGCTGATTTCAATACTCCGTTTCGAAACTGCCTGGCGAGATTGCGCAATCCTTACCGTTTTATTGGGATTGGGTAAGACAGTGAGCTATTTTTTGAACTTCTGCCTAAGCAATAAAGGAACAAGCCTTATCTTGTCGCTAAATGTAGCCAAATCAGCGTTTAGCCCATTCACCTCGGTGCAAGGTCGCTAACCAACTTTCTTTTACTGACTGTGTCCCGTATAACCAGTTAAAGATCTTTTGAAGGCATTTTTTTGTTGGGGACACAATGGACGCAGCAACACGCGCGGAATTTCAGGTGGAAGGCCATTGGGCGATGGCGCGGCGGCATCGCATTCGCTGGATCCAATGCGACATCTACGCCCATATCAACCATGCAGCCTATTTCACGATGTTTGAGGATATGCGGATTGATTGGTGGCTGGCCTCGGGCGGGCGCTTCGGCGCCGATGCAGAGGGCCCGGTGGTGGCTTCCATCGAAGCCAAATACCTCCGCCCCGGGCATTTCAATGAGGATGTGCTGCTGACCGTGCGCGCCGTCAGCTTCCGGCGCAGTTCCTTCATTCATGAGTATGGTCTGTGGCGCGATGGGCTTTTGTGTTCCGGGCGCGCGGTGTGCGTGATTGTGAACAATGCAACCGGCGCCAAGGCGCCAATTTCGGATGCCTTGCGGGAATTGATGCTGACGCGTGATCAGGCGATTGCCGAAGGCTGACAACAAGGGAAAGGAACCGCCATGCCCTACCAATTCTGCGAGGTGCGCGATGAAGGCCGCCTGCGTATCGTCACGCTGAACCGGCCAGAGGTGATGAATGCGCTGCATGCCGATGCGCATGAGGAATTGGAGAAGGTTTGGGATGAATTTGCCGCAAGCCCCGATCTTTGGGTCGGCATTGTGACCGGCGCGGGGGATCGCGCCTTTTCTGCTGGCAATGATCTGAAAATCCAGGCCGCTGGTAAGCGCCGCCCCATGCCGCCAAGCGGCTTTGCCGGCCTTACGAATCGTTTTGATCTCGAAAAGCCAGTGATCGCCGCCGTCAATGGCATTGCCATGGGTGGCGGCTTCGAAATCGCGCTTGCCTGCGATTTGATTATCGCATCCGAAAACGCCTTATTCGCCCTGCCGGAACCGCGTGTAGGGCTTGTCGCGGGTGCTGGCGGGTTGCATCGCCTGCCGCGCATGATCGGGCAGAAACAGGCGCTCAGCATGATCCTGACCGGGCGGCGCGTGCCTGCCGCTGAAGGGCTGCGGCTTGGCTTCGTGAATGAGGTTGTGCCGCAAGGTGAGGCCCTGGAAGCGGCGAAGCGTTGGGCGGCGCTCATCCTGGAATGCTCGCCTCTCGCGATCCGCGCCTCCAAGCAAGCGTTATATGCGGGGCTGGATGAGGAAAGCCTCGCGCAGGCGATTGGCACCATGTATCCGGCGCAGGCGCGCAATCGCGACAGCCAGGATTATATCGAAGGCCCCAAGGCTTTTGCCGAAAAACGCAAGCCGAATTGGCGCAATATGTAAGGCGCCGGACGACAAGTTTTTTGGCTGTTGAATACAGCAAAGCGGAGAAGGTGCATGAAGGAACGGATTGCGGTTTTTGGCATGGGGCAGATGGGGGCGAATATGGCCTCTCGCCTCACCGAACAGGGTTTTGATGTACTTGGTTATGACGTGAACCCAGCGCGCCGGCAGGAATTGGCCGAGCGCCAAATCGCCATTGCCGACACAGTCGAAGCCGCGCTCGCCGGCCGCCCCGTGGTGCTGACTAGCCTGCCCGATCCTGCCGCCGCAAAATCCGCCTGGCTCGCGCCGGGCGGCCTGGTGGATCAGACAGCCCCCGGCACTTTGATCATTGAGCTTTCAACCCTTGATCCTGATACGATGCGCGAAATTGCTGCTGCCGCTGCCGCCAAGGGCATCGCCGTGCTGGATTGCCCCGTGAGTGGCGGGCCGATGGAATCACTCCGCGGTGAATTGGTGCTGATTGTGGGCGGTGACGCTGCCGATATCCGCCGCGCAGAACCCGTGCTGCAAAGCCTTGGGCAATCCTGGTCCCATACCGGGCCGATTGGCACCGCCAAGGCGGTAAAACTCGTCAATAACATGATGTCCATGGGCAATGTGCTGATTGCCTGCGAAGCTTTTGCGCTTGGCGAAGCAGCCGGTGTCGCGCCCGAAACACTCTATCAGGTGCTCTCCCAAAGCGGCGGGCGTTCCTTTCATTTCACCAAGCGCTTCCCCAAGGCGCTCAAGAATGATTTCGATCCCGGCTTCAAAATGGAGCTTGGCGAGAAGGATTTGGCACTTGCGATTGATTTCGGGCGCGCCTTGCGCCAACCAACGCCAGCCACCTCAGCGGTGCGCGAATTGATGGCGCAGGCGCTGGCCACCGGCCATCGCGGGCGCGATGTGGTGGCGCTGCTGGAGATGTTTCGCGGTTTTGCTGCGAAGAAATAAGGGGCGTTACAGGCCCCTTTCCGCTCTCGTTGCGGCCAGATCATCCTCGATAAAACCTTGGATGATCTCCTCCATCGCTTCCTGTTCCTTGAAGCCGAGGCGGCGCGCGCGGGTTGCGGCAAAGGCACCGGGCCAGCCCTTCACAATATCAAACACTTCCTTGTCAAAGACGAAGCCCACCTTCTCCCGCGCGGCTTTGCCGGCGACCTGTTCCAAAGCACTCAGGATTTTCGCAACTGTCAGGCTGCGGCCGGGCGGGTTGATGCCGCGGTCCAAGCCAAGCGGCGCGGTATCCATCGCCGCCGCATGCAAAAACCATTCAATCGTGGCGCGCGGCGAGCAAATCCATACCGCGAAATCATCCGGCACCGGACAATGCGTCTCAAGTCCCAATAGGGGTTCGCGCAGAATGGCGGAGACGAAGGATGACGCCGCCTTATTGGGCCGGCCCGGGCGCACCATCACGGTCGGCAGGCGGAGGTTCACCGCATCCAGAAACCCTCGGCGTGAGGCATCATGCAGCAGCAATTCGCCAATCGCCTTTTGCGCGCCATAGGAATTGGTCGGGATTTGCCGCCCATCATCCGGCACCACCGCATCCTGCCCGCCACCGAAAGACGCGACGGAAGACGTGAAAATCACCCGCGGCCTGGTGCCGAGCGCCCGGCAGGCGGCAAGCACCGCAAGCGTGCCATGCAGATTGACCTTCATGCCGAGATCGAAATCGGCCTCTGCCGCCGCACTTACCACTGCCGCCAGATGGAACACCACCTCGGTCCCCGCCGGGATGGCGGCGGCGACTGCGGCCGGGTCCGCCACATCACCGCCAAGGCAGGTCACCGGAAAGGGTGCAGGCAGGCTGGCAGGGGCATTGAGGTCGAATAGCGTGAGCCCCGTGATGGCCCGCCCGCCAAGCGCGCCATCCTTGGCAAGCCGCGTCGCCAATTTCCGCCCCAAAAAGCCGGCCCCGCCCAGAATGGTGATGCGCATCCGTTTGACCCTCCCGTTACAGTGCAAGGTTTGGCGCGGGGCGCGGAAGGGCGCAATATGGGGGCATGATCGAAAAGCGCCCTTTCCGTTATTTCCTGAACCGCAACCATGGCGTGCCCGGCATCGCCGTGCTGCCGGAAGCCGGCTATGCCCGTGCCAAGGCGGAAATCATGA
>JADCFR010000242.1 GCA_020249415.1 Roseomonas sp.
AACCAGAAAAGCGCCACGACGAAGATGATCAGGCTGCCCTGCGCGGCCATGTAGAAGCCCAAGGGAAAGCCCAGAATGCGGATGCTGTTGAGCGAGGGGGCGATCAAATGCACCACGAAGCTTGCGAAGAACCAAATGCCCAGAACCAGCAGCATCAGGCTGGATGTTTTGGCCCAATGGGCCTTGGCGGTGGCCTTATCCACCGCGGGGGCTTCCGTATTGGACGGCGCACCCCCAGATTCAACCAATGGCATTAAACTGCCTCCTCCGATAATCGCCCTTTGGGGCGACCTGTTTGACCTGCCCTGACCACGCTGGCGCGTGACCCGATTCGAGCATTTGACAGCCCGATTCATTGATGGCGATAACATGGCGTTAATTCAGTCGCAACAAGGTTTTTCAAGGAATTCAGCCCCCGATGCGCTTTCTCCGCCGCTTGCTGGGCAGCCTGCCCTCCTCGGAACCAGGGGCTTTTGGAGAATTCCTGCACCGCCAGGGCGCCTTTGTCGCGCAAAAGACCGTGCTGGATTATTGCCGGGTGAAGGTGGGGCGGAATGAGGTCGCCTTCTTCGGCGATCCGGATTTCCAGGCCGCGCTGAATCATTGCCGCTGGCAGGTGTTTCTGGCTGCGCAAAGCGATGTCATGGCCCTGGCCGAGGCTTGGCTTCGGCCCTTCTGGCGGGGTCAGGAGCCGCTTTTGCTGGAAAGCCTGGTCGCACTGCATGCGTATTTCATGGCCGATGACACGCCGCCCGAGGAGGAAAAGGCGGCCTTTGCCGCCAGCCTGACCGCCCTGCCGGGGCATCTGGCGCGCCTGCAATTGGCCGCGCCGCATGATGCGCGGACGCTCCCCCTGCTTGCCGAGGCGCCGCTTTTCGCGACCCTGCCGATCCATCCAGATCAACGGAAGGATGAGGGTCCTGCGATCCGTGGCGCCTTGCGGTTTCATATACTGTCTACGCAGCAGGAAATGGAACGCGCCTTCGACCCGGCGGGGCTTTCGGCGCGGCTTGCAGCAGGAATGAACGCGGCGACCTGATCCGAACACAATATGCGCGGTTTTGCGGGCGCCGCGGGCTGGCGCCCTTGCTCGGCTGCGTCTGGAATTAGGAAATTGAGCCCACCATAAAACTTGATTTGCATGACAAGAATTTCATAATTCTCCTGAAATTTCTGTAATTCACAAGAAATTTTCTGTAATTTTTGTCTTAACGCTTAATTTTTTGTTGCGAAACGCCCTATTCCCGCGCATCACTCTCGCGCTTGCCCTGCGGCTTGGCATCGGCCCCTTTGCGCGTGCCGAGCGCCAGAACCGCCTTGGGCGGCGCGTCCTGCCAACCGGCGGCAAGCGGGCAACGACAGAAGAGAAGGAAGGCGTCTCAATGAGTGCAACAACAGCGGGCGGCGGGGCTGAACCCCGGCCAATGACCCGTGAAGAGAGGAAGGTCATTCTTGCCTCCTCCCTCGGCACGGTTTTCGAATGGTATGATTTCTATCTTTACGGTTCATTGGCTGCCGTTATTGGTGCCAACTTCTTCAGCCAATACCCCGAAACCACACGCAATATCTTTGCGCTGATCGCCTTTGCCGCCGGCTTCCTGGTGCGCCCCTTCGGCGCGCTGGTGTTTGGCCGCCTGGGTGACCTAGTCGGGCGCAAATACACCTTCCTGATCACCATCCTGATTATGGGCGCTTCCACCTTTGTGGTCGGCATCCTGCCCACATCCGATCAGATTGGCATTATCGCACCCGTTGTCCTCATCATTCTGCGCCTGCTGCAAGGCCTGGCTTTGGGTGGCGAATATGGTGGTGCGGCGACCTATGTCGCCGAACATGCCCCGCATGGACGGCGCGGCTTTTACACCAGCTTCATTCAGATCACCGCGACGGCGGGGCTTTTCCTGTCGCTGCTGGTGATCCTGTTCACGCAGCTTGCGGTCGGCCCGGATGCCTTCAAGGCCTGGGGCTGGCGCGTGCCCTTCCTGCTGTCCATTGTGCTGCTGGGCATTTCCGTCTGGATCCGCTTGCAGATGGAAGAAAGCCCGGCCTTCCAAAAGATGAAGGCGGAAGGCAAGCATTCCAAGGCGCCGATTTCGGAGGCCTTTTTCCAGTGGAAGAATGCCAAGGTGGCGTTGTTTGCGCTGCTCGGCCTGGTGGCTGGTCAGGCGGTGGTTTGGTATACGGGGCAATTCTATGCGCTGTTCTTCCTGGGCCAGGTGCTCAAGGTGGATAGCTTCACCACGAACATGCTCATTGCCTGGTCGCTGGTGCTGGGTTCCGGCGGTTTCGTGCTGTTTGGCTGGCTGTCGGACAGGATTGGCCGCAAGCCGATCATCCTGGGCGGCTGCCTGATCGCGGCACTGACCTATTTCCCGCTGTTCAAGCTGCTGAGCGCGGAGGCCAATCCCGATCTGCACAAGGCGCACCAGACCATTGCGGTGCGGGTGGTGACCGATCCCGCGGGCTGTTCCTTCCAGTTCAACCCGACCGGCACGGCGCGCTTCACCCAGCCTTGCGATATCGCCAAGGCAGCCTTGGCGAGGGCTTCGGTGAATTACACCGTCGAACACGCCCCGGCCGGCACGGTCGCCACCGTGCATATCCAGGGCCAGCAGCCACTCCCAGCCAATACCCCGACCTTCGCGCGGGATTTGGCGGCGGCGCTGACGGCGGCGGGCTATCCGGCGGCGTCCAACCCCTCGGTCGTGAAAATGTCCTCGCCTTTCGACATTTTCCGGGAACAGCCGGCGGTGTTGATTGGGGTGCTCACGCTGCTCGTGATCTATGTCACCATGGTTTATGGGCCGATCGCGGCGGCGCTGGTGGAGCTATTCCCGACGCGCATCCGCTATACCTCCATGTCGCTGCCGTATCACATCGGCAATGGCTGGTTCGGCGGGCTGCTGCCGGCCACCAGCTTCGCCATGATCGCGCAGACGGGGGATGTCTATTACGGGCTTTGGTACCCGATCGTGATCGCCTTGATGACGGTGGTCATCGGCACCTTCTTCGTGCCGGAAACCAAGGACCGCGACATTTACGCGGAAGACGACAAGTAGGTTCCGTTTCGGGAAAGGGCGCCATTTTCGCCCTTTCCCATCCTGCCGATGTGTGGAATTGTTATGATATCCCAACAAGCATCGGAGGATGATCATGTCCAATCTGTCTGTAGCCAAGGCATTTTTTGAAGCCTGCGAGTCAGGGCGCGGTTGGGCCGGCTGCCGCGATTATTGCACCGCTGATGCAAGCTTTTCCGCCCAGGCGGCTGCGCTGGCGGAGGTCCGTAGCCTTGAACAATATGCCGAATGGATGAAGGGCATTCTGAGCGTCTTGACCGATGGCCGGTATGAGCTGCATGCCTTCGCAGAGGATGCGGGGCAGCATCAGGTAGTCGCTTTTGCGACCTTTATCGGCACTCATAAGGCCGGCGGACCAATGCCACCTACCGGCAAGACAACACGAACCGATTATGTCTATGCCATGCGCTTTCGCGATGGAAAGATCAGCCACATGACCAAGGTCTGGAATGATGGTTACGCGCTGAAGGAACTCGGTTGGGCGTGACCATTCCCGGTCGGGACGTATTCTGAAGGTTTTGCCGAAGCCACGCCTCGGCCAAAAATACCTTTCCCCTGCCGGGCGGCTTTCGCTTAGGCTTGGTGCATGAAGCCCGCATTCTTGGGCCGCAGGCGGGCAAAAGCCTATCGCCGCCAGTGCCCGACGTGCCAACCGCGATCGCTCAACGAGTGCCGGATTTTGAGATCATGAATTTCATAGGTATTCTCCTCCATAAGGCAAATCGCGCGGCGGACGCCAACCCCGCCATTGCGCAAAAGCTGATTGAAGCCGGCACCGATCCGGTCTGTGGCCGTGCCGCCGACTTCAACGCTTTTTGGCAAGCGCCCTTGGCGCTGTGGCTGCCGGTGGAGGAGGCTTCCGGCGTGAAGCTGGAATAGCGTAAAAGCCCTGCGTGGAACCGCTTGCGCTTTACATCCATTGGCCGTTTTGCGCGGCCAAATGCCCCTATTGCGACTTCAATTCCCATGTCCGCGACAGGGTGGATGAGGCACGCTATCGCGCGGGCTTGCGGCGCGAATTGGCGCATGAAGCGGCGCTGCTTGGCCGCCGTCCTCTTGCCAGTATTTTCCTCGGCGGCGGTACGCCAAGCCTGATGGCGCCGGAGACTGTCGCCGCCTTGATCGAGGATGCAACGCGTTTCTTCGACCCGCTGCCCGATATTGAAATCACGCTCGAAGCCAACCCCACCAGCGTGGAAGCCGCGAAGCTGGCGGCGTTTCGGGATGCGGGGGTCAATCGCGCCAGCCTTGGCGTGCAATCCCTGAATGCCGAGGCTTTGGGCTTTCTGGGTCGCCGCCATGATGTGGGACAGGCGATTACCGCACTGGAAGCGGCGCGCGGCATTTTCCCAAGGCTTTCCTTTGACTTGATCTATGCAAGGCCGGGCCAGCAGGAAGCCGCCTGGCGGGTGGAACTGCGCCAGGCCTTGGCGCTCGCGGCTGATCATCTCTCGCTCTATCAACTGACGATTGAACCGGGCACGCAGTTCGAAACGCTCTATCGCCGAGGCGCCTTTGCGCTGCCACCAGAGGATGACGCGGCGCGGCTTTATCTGGCAACGGCGGAAGAAGCGGCGCGCTTTGGCCTGAAGGCCTATGAGATCAGCAATTACGCCAAGCCCGGCGCGGAAAGCCGGCATAATCTGGCTTATTGGCGCTATGGCGATTACCTTGGCATCGGCGCCGGGGCGCATCAGCGCCTGTTGCGCGAAGGCCGCATTCAAGCCACGCGGCGCCATCGTGCGCCCGAAGAATGGCTGCGCCTGGTGGAAGCCCAAGGCCATGCGGCGGTGGGTGTGGAAACCCTGAGCCCCGCGGAAGTGGGGCGGGAGGCCATGCTGATGGGGCTGCGCCTGACGGAGGGCATAGACCCGGCTCGAATCGAAGCCCGCGCCGGGCTTGCCTTTGCCGAGGTGGTGGATCCGGCCATGCTGGCTGATTGTTTGGACGAGGATTACCTCTTCTGGGGCGAAAATGGCCGGCTTTGCGCAACCCAGGAAGGGCTTTTGCGCCTGGATTCCATGCTGCCGCTGCTGCTGCGCTGATAAAACTTGATCCTTCCTGAAGAAGCCGTAAAAATATGGTTGATGACGATCACCCATGCCCCCGAACCGCGCAGCGCGATTGAAGCCGCCGGCAGCCTGCCGGATCTGGAGCTTGATATCGCGACCGTCGCCTTGCAATTGGCGCGGGTGGATGCGCCTGAGGCGGATTGGCACAAGGTAGCCGGCCATTTTTCCGATATCGCGCGCAAGGTGGTGCAAGCCGCCAGCATGGATGGCAAGGCCGATGGCGGCGATCTGGAAGCGCGGCGGCTGATCCTTTCGGAAACCCTGCATGGGCATTTCGGCTATCAGGGCGATTCCGAAACCTATGATGATATGGCGAATGCCAATCTGATCCATGTGGTGGAACGCCGGCGCGGCCTGCCCGTGGCGCTGGGCATTTTGTGGCTGCATGCCGCCGATGCCGCCGGGTGGGGCGCGTTTGGCGTGGATTTCCCCGGCCATTTCCTGCTGGCACTGGAAGGACCCAAGGGCAAGCTCATTCTGGATGTCTTTGCCGGCGGCAAGGTTCTGGAAGCGCAGGATTTGCGCGCGCTGATCAAGCGGGTGGAAGGCGAAAAGGCGGAACTCCGCCCCGGCGTGCTCCGCCCCATGACACGGCGCGAAGTGCTGCTGCGCCTGCAGAACAACATCAAGCTCCGGCGGCTGCGCGGCGGCGATGTGAAGGCGGCGCTTTCGGCGACCGAAGACATGCTGCGGCTGGCGCCTGATCATGCGGCGCTCTGGCGCGAAGCGGGGTTGATGAACCAAAGGCTGGAACAGATTGGCGCCGCACTCGGCTGCCTGGATCGCTTCCTGGAATTAGTGCCGGAAGGCGAAGCCGCGGCCCGCGTGCGCGCGCTTGCCGGCGAATTGCGCCAGCGCCTGAATTGACGCCCGCCATATCGCCAGCGCGCATCGGCAAGGCTAAACTGCGCCCATGACCCAAGCCCGCCCGCGCATCGCCCTTTTTGTCACCTGTCTGGTGGACCTTTATCGGCCCACGGTCGGCTTTGCTGCCATCAAGCTGCTGGAAGAAGCCGGCTGCCTGGTAGAAGTGCCGCCAAGCCAAACCTGCTGTGGCCAGCCCGCCTATAATTCCGGCGACCGTGCCAATGCCAAGGCTTTGGCCCGCGCGGTGGTAGATGCCTTCCAGGGCTATGATTATGTGGTGGCCCCGTCTGGCTCCTGCGCCGGCATGATCGCGCATCACTACCCGGCGCTATTTGATGATGACCCGCATTATCGCGGTAAATCTGAAGCACTCGCCGCGCGCACGCATGAACTTGTATCCTTCCTGACCGATGTGATGGGCATGGAAAAGGTCGCCGCGCGGTTGGATGGCAGCGTCACCTATCATGATTCCTGTTCGGGCCTCAGGGAGATGGGCGTGAAGGCGCAGCCGCGCAAATTGCTCAAGACCGTTGAAGGTTTAAGTCTGATCGAATTGGCGGAACCGGAAATCTGCTGCGGTTTTGGCGGGACCTTCTGCGTGAAATATCCGGATATTTCCGTGCGTATGGTGACCGATAAATGCCGCGACATCCAGGCGACCGGTGCGGGCACCTTGCTCGCGGGCGATATGGGCTGCCTGTTGAATATGGCGGGGCGGCTGAAGCGCGAAGGGTCTTCCGTGAAGGTGCGCCATGTGGCGGAAGTGCTGGCCGGCATGACGCGCGATGCCGCGCCGATTGGGGATGCGAAGAAGGGCTGATTTATTCCGCCATTGCAAAGGGGCGGATGCGGCTGATCAGATCCTCTGCCGTGTTGACCCCGCCAAGCGATGCGCCAAGCCCCATCGCGGTCAGCGCCTGTGCGGTCCAGGTGTTGCAGTTATTGAACAAATGAAACCGCCCGGTCGCCGGGTAGAATAGGCTGAAGGGGTAGATGCCGCGCGCCGTCACCTCCGCGCGGCCCGCCCCGGCGCGGTCAAAACTATGGCGCAGAAACACCAGTAATCGGCGGAGCCCCTGCGTATCCACCGCAAATGGCAGGATCGTGACCTGCGGCCAGAGGCGCGCCGGGTGATCCGGCAAGCCTGCCACATGCATGACCGCCGGCCCCGGAAAGGCCGCGCGCAAGGCCAGCCAGGCACCGGCTTCGCGCGCAGGATAAAATTCCGCATCGCCCCAGCCGAATTCGAAAAACCTTGCCTGGGGAAAATCGGCGATTTCCGGGATCACGCTTTCAGGCACATCGGCGCGGGCCAACACAATGCCGCTATGCCAGCCATTGCTGGCCACCCAAATCCGCTGCGCGGCTTCGCGTGCAAGCGCGAATGCCGGCGCAAGAAGCAGCGCGCCAAGGACGGCGCGGCGCCACATCACGTCGGGATCAGCACGCCCTGCACAACATGCACCACGCCATTTCTCGCCATCACATTGGCACGGATGATGCTTGCCGAAGCACCCGAAGGCGCCTGGCCCGGACGTGCCGCCTGAATACGCGGGCTATCAGCCGTACCGCCCACCACACGCACATCAATGCCGCCCAACATCCGAATGCGCCCGCCGCGCGCCTGAATATCCGCGAGGCTTAGCCGCCCGCCCGCGATCAGGTTGAGCAACCCTTCGCGGTCACCGTTACGAATGCGCTCCGGCGCACCCGACCAGGCGAGGTTGGTCGGCGCGAGCACGGTGTAGATGCCCGGACGGTCAAACAATTCGGAAGCGAGGCCAGAACTGCGCAACGCAGCGCGGAAACTGGAGAGATTTGAATCACTGCCAATGACATCCATGAGCGGCGGGCCGCCTTCCGGCGCCACCTGCGCGCAGCCATTCAGCAAAAGGGCAGCACCGCCGACGGCGAATAGGGAACGACGCGACAGCATCGGCGTTTCTCCTTGGCATAGGGGGCGAATCGGCCCCGGTTTTCCTGCCCCCCCTTCTGACGCCGCGCGGTTGAAGGGGCAAGCCCCTTGATGGCTTACGGGGGCGGCATCAGCACGATGGTGACGCTGCGCGATGGGGGCTCGGCGGCGCGAACCGTCGGGCTGAATTGGGCGCTGCGCGCTTCGGACCTTAGCCGTTCCGGCGCAACGCCGCGCTCCGCCAGGGCATTGGTTACGGCGCGGGCGCGCTGCGCCGCCAATTGGATGGAGGTTGTGGCCCCACCTTCCTGCCCGGCATGGCCCAGGATGCAGATATTGCGCCCTGGTTCCGCCAAGGCCGCTTCGATGGCCGCCGCCAGCGGAGAGCGCGCGGCTTCCGGGATAGTGGCGCTGCCGCGCGGGAAAGCGATGGAAAACACATCATCTTCCAGCTTTTCCGCACCAACGCAGGAAAAGCGATAGGGTTGCGCCAACGCCGGCAGCGCCGCGAGCGCCATGATGATGGCGAGCCATGGGCCAGGCTTCATACCGGCAGCAAAATCTCCGCCGCGCGGAGCTTTTCAATCAGCGCCGCGGTCTTGGCGCCTGGGCAGGCAAGGGCCAGAGAGGTTTCCGTAATGCTGGGCTGGGTGATGATCCAGGCTGCGGCCTCAACCTCCTCAGCGGTGATCGGCAGGATGCCCATTTCGGTGCGCAGCCCATAATCCGCGCCACGGCGGACGGTTTTGACATTGGGGCGCACACGGAAGGCGGGTGTGCTGCCGGTTTCGGTTGTGGGCGCTGCGCCGCGTGCCGCCAGCAGATCATACCCGCCGCGTTCATAGCGGTAATGCGCGAGGAAGTTTTCAACGGCCTGCAGGAATTTCGGATCGCGCGACCATTCGCCGATGCGTTGGCCCAGCAAGGCGGCACGTTGCGTCAGCGCATATTTCGCCGCCGCCGAGCCATCCTGCCGCGGCAAGGGCTTGCGAAACTCCGCATCATGGAAGGCGCGCTCGGTCAGCAGCCCCATGAAATCAACACCCATCGGTGCATGCACACCGTAAGCGATATGCACTGAATTGGGCGCTTCGGCCAGGGCATCATGGTACCAGCCACGCGGCAGATAGAGCAGATCACCCTTTTTCAGATGCGCCTTCACGCGCAAGGCGCCCTTGGCTTTTTCGTGAAATTCCTGACCCTGGCTGCGAAAGATTGCATGCGCCACCGGCCATTCCGCGCGGCCTTCCCAGATGTTCCAGGTCTTTTCCCCTTCCACCTGCACGGCCCAGACATCATGCGTGTCATAATGCGCGTGAAACGCCTTATGGCTCTGCCAGGAGACATAGACATTGGCCTGCGCCTTGCCGAGGCCAGCGCCTTCCAGCGCTTTGGAAACGCCGGCCAAACCTGGCGTCAGGCTATCCACATCATTCATCACAATGGAAGCGCCACGCGCCACCCATTCCTGCACCTTGGCGGGGATGGGTTGCAGAGTGGTGGCGCCATCGCGCGACATCTCGCTTTGGCTATATTGCGCGGCAGGGATCGTGGCGCTGTCCAGCACCACCTTAAGGCTGCGTTCGGACCAGATATGCGTCATGCCCAGCAGGCGATTAATGCCGGCCCAATCCAGCACATGAGCGAATTTCTCGGCAGCGCCCGGCAGATGCAGCGGCTGCTGATCGTAATATTCGGCAAAGAAACGGTCCGGCGACAAGGGCGCCAGGATATCGGCCAGGGTCGTGCTCATGC
>JADCFR010000243.1 GCA_020249415.1 Roseomonas sp.
GATGTGGTGCTGGGGCGGAAGGATGTGCCGGCATCCTATCATCTTTGCGTCACGCATGATGATGCGCTGCAAGGGGTCACGCTGGTGACGCGCGGCGATGACCTGAAGCCGGCGACCGATTTGCATCGGCTGATCCAGGCGCTGATGGGCTGGCCCGCGCCGCGCTATGCGCATCATCCGCTGCTGCGTGACGCGTCGGGGCGAAGGCTCGCGAAACGTGATGGTGCGGAAAGCCTGCGGGCCTTGCGGGAGAAGGGGCTCAGTGCGGCTGAGGTGCGGGCGATGGCGGTGGCGAACTGACTACGCCTCGTGGACAAAGGGTATCCTGAGACGACCGACAACCATGGCCACGCTCAGCAGTCAACGGCGGCCCGATCAACGCCCATTCCTTGTCCGGTAGTCCGATCCGCTCGCTCAAGGCTTCCTCCAAAACGAAGCCTGATATCAATCATTTGAAGTGAGGCCAATCGAAGTCTGCTGTGGCAGCAGCTCTTGCATCAAACCAAGAGCTGGCCAGACATGACAGGAATGCAGACGCCTTCGATCAGAACCGCTTCAGGTGTGACCTCAATCGCAATCAGGCTTGGGCGGCCCATATCGATGCCTTGGGCGACCTCAAACCTCCGGGACGCCTCACCTTCGAGAGACGCAAGCAAGGCGCATGTCGCAGCAGTTGCGCTACCAGTCGCGGGGTCCTCCGGTAGGTTATCAAAGGGGGCGAACATGCGTGCCGTGAAGTCGACCGCACCGTCACGCTCGTCAAGTTCCCGGCAATAAAGGTAGATGGCGTCCGCCCCATCGCTTGGAAAAATTTTGGCGAAGCCAGCTTCGTTTGCCTGCGCGCGGGCAAGCGCCTGCCGGTTGGCGATCTCCACCACAACGAAAGGCAGGCCGACCGACGCCACGCGAGGCGGATGTCTGTCGCAGAGGACGTCCGCTGGCGTCAGGGACAAGCATTCCGCAACCGCGCCAGCATCAAAGGCTTGGCCGATGCGCAGCGGGTGCGGCGCAGCAATTTGTACTTGCTTGACGTGGTCTCCTTCGCGGATGATGCGCACTGGAACTAAGCCGGCCTTCTCCTCGAAGATTAACTCGTCTCGCATGCCGGCGACGCTGGCACTTGCGAGGACGAATGCTGTACCAACGTTCGGATGGCCTGCGAAGGGTACCTCGACGGTGGGTGTGAAGATGCGCACCTCAGCCGTATGGCGTGGATCGGATGGCCGTAAGACAAAGCTGGTCTCCGAATAATTGAATTCCCGAGCGATCGCCTGCATCTGCGCCGTCGTCAAGCCATCAGCGCCGAGCACGACCGCGAGCGGATTGCCGCCGAACCGAGTCTGCGTAAACACATCAACCGTCTGATATCGTAGGATCATCGATACCTCTGTAAGGGACTTGGCGCGAGCGATACGCCCTCATGTTCGTAAGGCAGTCTTGGTTCCGCGCCAAGGTGGGCTTTGTCCAAGAGGCCTACCCCGGCTCCCCCATCGCCGGCGCGCCGCCACATTTCTGCATCAGCGCGAAAACTTCCTGCACCGCGGCTTCAATCGCCGCCAGATCGGTACCCTTCGCCACCACGGCCACACCACCGCCGCCGCCTTGGCGGTAATAGGGGTAGGAACCGATATCCAAATCGGCATGGCGCTGCTGAATGGCGGAAAGCCCCTCGGCAATCGCGCCTTCCACCACGCCATGCGCATGCACGCTGCGCGATTGAATGGGCGGGCCACCTTCAAGCCGGGGCGCCAGCGCCTCAAACATGGATTGCATAATACGCGGCACACCCGCCATCACATGTACATTGCCAATGGTGTAGCCAGGCGCGATGGAAACCGAATTCTCGATCAAGATCGCGCCACGCGGCATGGTCGCCATGCGTTGCCGCGCGGCGTTGAAATCTCCCGGCGGGTTCTGCTTGGCGTAATAGGATTCCAGCGCATGCCAGGCATCCGGGTGCGGTTCCCAGGGCACGCCAAAGGCACGCGCGACGCATTCGCTGGTGATGTCATCATGGGTCGGGCCAATGCCGCCGGTCGTGAAAACATGATCGAATTTCGCGCGCACTTCATTGACCGTATTGATGATCACCTCCGGCACATCGGGGATCACGCGCACTTCCTTCATGGGAATGCCGATCTCACCAAGCCGTGTCGCCAGGAATTGCAGATTGGCATCGCGGGTGCGGCCGGACAGCACCTCATTGCCGATGATCAGCAGGCAGGCGGTCGGGTTCGGCATGGGGCTCTCCTGTCTTTGGGCACAGTCTCAAAGGAAATCGCGCAACATGGCAACCAGGGGGATGTCGGCGGGCGGCATGGCGTAATCGCCAAGCCGCGCGGGCCGCACCCAGGCGAGCGCCTGGCCTTCCATGGCCGTCACCTGGCCCTGCCAGCGTCGACACAAATAAAGCGGCATCAGCAGATGGAATTTTTCATAGGTGTGGGACGCAAAGGTGAAAGGGCCAAGGCAGGCGGCGCTGACATCAATGCCCAATTCCTCACGCAATTCGCGGATCAGCGCTTCTTCCGGCGTTTCACCCGGTGCGACCTTGCCGCCCGGAAATTCCCACAAGCCCGCGAGGGGTTTGCCTTCCGGCCGCCGCGCCAGCAATACGCGGCCTTCCGAATCAATCAGCGCCACCGCCGCCACCAATAGCGTCGGCTTGCCCGTGGCGGGCGCGGCTTCGACCGGCGCCGCTGCTTCCACGGCGATATCCATGCGCGTCGCGGTAAACAGCCTGACCGGCATGAGGCCGCCACGAGAAATAAACTCCTGACTGCCCGCGCCGCCTTCCTTGAAGCCAATCCGCCGCAAGACCGCCGCCGAGCGTTCATTATCCACAAGCGCGGATGCCACCAGCCGATCAATCTCCAGATTGGCGAGCGCCCAATGCGCGAGCCGCCCCGCCGCTTCCGGGCCAAGCCCCTGGCCCCAATGGCGCCGGCCGATCCAATAGCCAAGCTCCGCCTCGCGCGGGTTCTTCGCATCAAGCGTCAGGCCAACACAGCCCAGCAGCGCTTCCGTGCCATCCTCCTCGCGCGTCACCGCCAAATGCCAGGCGGTGCCGGCAGCGATTTGTGCGCGGGTCGAGGCGATCCATTCATCCGCCAAATCGCGCGGATAGGGGAAGGGCACGCGGGCCAGGGTTTTCGCCACTTCCCAATCATTCACCAGGCGATGCAAGGCAGCCGCATCATCCGCAAGCAAGGGCCGCAGCCGCAAGCGTTCTGTCGTCAGTGGCGCGAAGCTATCTTCCATGGCAGCGCTGCGGCGTGTCAGCTCCGGTAACTGCCATTGATGTCAATATAGCCATGCGTGAGATCGCAGGTCCAAACCGTGGATTTACCCTTGCCGAGGCCGATATCCACGGTGATTTCCACCTCGCGCCCTTTCATGTGCTGCACAACGGGCGCTTCATCATAGCCATCCACCACGCCGCCATTGCGTGCCATCCAGACACCGCCGACATTGACCGAAAGCTTGTCACGATCCGCAGGCTCACCGGCCTTGCCAACGGCCATGACAATGCGGCCCCAATTCGCGTCTTCTCCGGCAATTGCGGTTTTCACCAGCGGCGAATTGGCAATGGACATGGCAATGCGATGCGCCGAACGCGCCGTGGTGGCGCCGGTCACGTTGATCTGGATCAGCTTTTGCGCGCCTTCGCCATCGCGTGCCACCATCAGCGCCAATTCCATCAGCACTTCATTCAAGGCGCGCGCGAAATCCTTCAGCACCGCGCCACCTTCCGCCGGCACGCGCGGATGCTTCGCCGTGCCGGTCGCAAACACCATCACCGTGTCGGAAGTGGAGGTGTCAGAATCCACCGTCACGCAATTGAAGGAACGATCAACGCCCTTTTTCAGCAGCGCCTGCAAGGCGCCGGCGGGGATTTTAGCGTCGGTGGCCAGGAAGGACAGCATCGTCGCCATGTCGGGCGCGATCATGCCGCTGCCTTTGGCGATGCCCGCGATGGTCACTTCCGCGTCGCCTATACGCGCCTTGCGGATGGCGCCTTTCGGGAAGGTATCCGTGGTCATGATGGCCTTGGCCGCGCTCTGCCAATCACGCTCCGCCGCCGCTTCAAAAATACGCGGCAGGGCAGCGATCAGTTTTTCGGTCGGCAGCCTTTCGCCAATCACGCCAGTGGAGGCCAGAAAGATTTCCTTGGGCTTGCACCCCAGAATCGCGGCGGCGGCCTTGGCGGTTTCCTCACAGGTTTGCCGCCCGGCGCGGCCGGTAAAGACGTTGGAATTGCCTGCGGTCACCACCAGGCCGCGCGCCTTGCCACCGGGCAGCGCGCCGCGGCACCAATCCACCGGCGCGCCGGGGCAGCGATTGCGGGTAAAAACGCCTGCGACCGTGGTGCCGGCCGGAAAGGCCATCACGGTCACATCATCGCGATCCTTGTAGCGAATCGCCGCGCGGCCTGATGCCACGCGCACCCCGGGTACCGCCGGCATTTCCGGCAGGGGCAGGGCAAGTGGTGAGGTCGGGATATCATGTCCGGCCATGGGACTTCTCTCAATCTAACGACGGGTAGGGGCGGCGGGGCGGCCCGCCGGGGCGGCAGGGACGGGCGGTTCCGCGGCATCAATCGCGCGGGGGGCGGAGCCATCCAGGTTGAAACGCTCGATTTTCGCGGTGCTGCGGGCGCGTTCCACCAAAGCATTGATCTCGCCCTCAAACAGGCGCTGGCGCAGCGCCTCCCGCGCTTCTTCGAAGCTTGGCGGCGCTGAGGCACGGCGTTCATCCACGCGGATAATGTGCCAGCCAAAGGGGCTGCGCACGGGCGCGGCACTCATTTGCCCTGCCTGCAGCGCAAAAGCCGCTTCGGCGAATTCCGGCACCATATCGCCGCGCTTGAAGAAGCCAAGATCGCCACCTTCCCGCGCGCCCGGCCCGGCGGAACGGCGCTGCGCCACGGCGTTGAAATCAGCCCCTGCGCGGATTTCGGCCAGGGCTTCGCGGGCTTCGGTTTCGGTCGGCACCAGAATATGGCGGGCGCGCACTTCTTCTTCCGCCGGGCGGGCGCGGATTTCGGCATCATAAGCGGCGCGGATGCGTTCTTCCGTCACGCGCCCGGCCAATTCGCGGGACAAATAGGCCTGCTGCAATTCCTGTTCTTCCGCACGGCGGATGCGGGCGCGCACCGCCTCATCCTTATCGAGCCCCGCGCGGCGGGCGGCGGCAGCCACCGCGCGCCCGGCGATCATTTGATCCAGCAGCAAGGGATAGAGCATTTGCGGCGGCGCGCCGCGCAATTCCTCGGGCAATTCCTGGGCGGCATTGGCAAGGTCCGAGAAGCGAATCTCCTCCCCATCCACTTTGGCCACGATGGGATCAGCCGGCGGGGCCGCCGGGGCCGGCTGGGCCAGGCTGGGCGCCGCAAGGGCAACCCCCAGCAGCAGCGCCAGGGTGGCGCGAAGGGGGGCGGTGGCGGCAAGGCCGCGCAAATGGCGCATAAGGGATGTTCCCAATGAGGTGATTGGCCGGAAACATGACCGATGCGCCCCTTCCCCACAAGGCGGCAGCGTTGACCCGCCCCCCAGGGGAGCCTATTTCTGCCGCCAATCCGAAACATGCTTTTGGCGCTGCGGCGCCGCGACCGGGCGCCTGCCCGCCGGAGACTGACGCCCCAGATGTTTGCCCGCCTTGCAGCCGCTATTTTCGGCACCTCCAACGACCGCGCCCTGAAGCGCTATCAATCCCGTGTGCCCGCGATCAATGCGCTGGAACCCCGCATGCAGGCGCTTTCGGATGAGGCGCTGGCGGGGCAGACCGCGCTGTTCCGCGAAAGACTGGCCAAGGGCGAGGCCCTGGATGCGCTGCTGCCGGAAGCCTTCGCGACCGTGCGCGAAGCGTCCCGCCGCGTGCTGGGCCTCCGCCATTTCGATGTGCAGATGATCGGTGGCATGGTGCTGCATGAAGGCAAGATCGCGGAGATGAAAACCGGCGAAGGCAAGACGCTGGTGGCGACCCTGCCGGTTTATCTGAATGCGCTGCCCGCCAAGGGCGTGCATGTGGTGACGGTGAATGATTATCTGGCGCAACGCGATGCCGAATGGATGGGGCGCATCTATCGCTTTCTGGGCCTGACCGTTGGCGTGATTGTGCATGGGCTGACGGATGATCAGCGCCAGGCAGCCTATGCCTGCGACATCACCTACGGCACCAACAATGAATACGGCTTCGATTACCTGCGCGACAATATGAAGTATCGCCTGGAAGATATGGTCCAGCGCGATTTCGCCTACGCCATTGTGGATGAAGTTGACAGTATTCTGGTGGATGAGGCCCGCACGCCGCTGATCATCAGCGGGCCGACCGATGATACGTCCGACCTTTACCGCCGCACCGATGAGGTGATGAAGGAGCTGGTGAAGGACAAGGAAACCTATGAGAAGGATGAAAAGCAGCGCACCGTAAGTCTGACGGAATTGGGCGGCGAAAGGGTGGAAGAATTGCTCCGCCAATTCGGCCTGCTGACCGAAGGCAATATGTATGACATCGAAAACGTGTCCCTGGTGCATCACGTGAACCAGGCTTTGCGGGCGCACACACTTTTCACGCGCGATGTCGAATATATTGTCCGGCAGGACAAGATTGTGATCATTGACGAATTCACTGGCCGCATGATGGAAGGCCGGCGCTATTCCGATGGCCTGCATCAGGCGCTGGAAGCCAAGGAACATGTGACGGTTCAGCCAGAGAATCAGACGCTGGCTTCCATCACCTTCCAGAATTACTTCCGCCTTTACCCGAAGCTTGCCGGCATGACCGGCACGGCAGCGACGGAAGCGGATGAATTCGTGGAAATCTACAAGCTAGAGGTGGTCGAAATCCCGACCAATGTGCCGGTCGCGCGGCTGGATCAGGATGATGAGGTTTATCGCAGCGCCGAAGAAAAATATGAGGCAGTGGCAAGGCTGATCGAAGAGGCCCGCGGCCGCGGCCAGCCCTGCCTGGTGGGCACCACGAGTATCGAGAAATCGGAGCTTATTTCAGCGCTGCTCAAGAAAAAGAACGTCCCGCATCAGGTGCTGAATGCGCGCTACCATGAACAGGAAGCGGAGATTGTGGCGCAGGCGGGCCGCGCAGGCGCAGTGACGATTGCGACCAATATGGCGGGCCGCGGCACGGATATTCAGCTGGGCGGCAATCTGGAAATGCTGGCACGGCAGGAAGCCAATGCCATTGAAGGCCCCGAATACGAAACAGCGCTGGCGCGCCACAAAGCCGAGGTGGATGAGGCGCGACCCATCGTGCGCGCTGCCGGCGGGCTTTTCGTGATCGGTACGGAACGCCATGAAAGCCGGCGCATTGACAATCAGCTGCGTGGCCGTTCCGGCCGCCAGGGTGATCCGGGCGCTTCGCGCTTCTTCCTTTCACTGGAAGATGATCTGATGCGCATCTTCGGGTCTGACCGCATGGGCGGGATGCTGCAAAAGCTCGGCCTGAAGGAAGGGGAGGCGATTGTACATCCCTGGATCAACAAGGCCCTGGAACGCGCGCAGAAAAAGGTGGAAGCGCGGAATTTCGACATCCGCAAGAACCTTTTGAAATACGATGATGTGATGAATGATCAGCGGCGGGAGGTTTATGCCCAGCGCCGCGCCTTCATGATGGCGAATGAGGTTGCCGAAACCATCACGGAAATGCGTGAGGAAACCATCACGGATATCGTCGCGCGCGCCATTCCGGAAAACGCCTATCCGGAGCAATGGGATCTCGAAAAGCTCGATCGTGACGTCAAGGACATCCTGAATCTTGATCTGCCGGTGGCGGATTGGGCGCGCGAAGAAGGCATTGATGATGATGCTGTGCGTGAACGCCTGATGCAGGCGGCGGCTCAGGCCTATGCGTCTCGGGCGGCCAATGTTGGGCCAGAGATCATGCGCCAGATCGAAAAATCCCTGCTGCTACAGATTTTCGATCAATCCTGGAAGGAACATTTGCTTTCATTGGATCATTTGCGCCAAGGCATTGGGCTGCGCGCCTATGGCCAGCGCGATCCGCTGAATGAATACAAGAGCGAAGCTTTCCGCCTGTTCAATTCCATGCTGGAAAACCTGCGTGAACGGGTGACCAGCCTGCTGCTGCGCATTGAAATCCGCCCGGATGCGCCGCCGCCCGCACCGGAAGGGATTGGTGTTTTTGATATGCGCCACCCTGACCCTGCGCTCGCGGGGGCGGAGATGATGGAAGTGGATGGCCCGCCTGTTACCGCGCCGATCGGCACGGCTTCAGCACGTTCCCTGCCGGAAGCGGTGGACCCGAATGACCCGAGCACCTGGGGCCGCACACCGCGCAATGCGCCTTGCCCGTGTGGGAGCGGGAAGAAATACAAGGCTTGTCACGGGCGGGTTTGAATGCCCATGCGGCGCGTGGCGACACATCCGCGTTGACAGGCCTTCAGCCGTAACACTAGGCTTTGATCCATGAACGGGTTTTGCCTCCGCATCGCCAGCCGACGCCGTCGCTGCTTTTCAGCGGCGGCTTTCGTAGCTGCGTGCAGACAAGCCCCTCCCAAGGTCAGGTCCGACCCTTAGCGGTCCACCCCCGAGGCGGCATCAGCCCGCATCTTCAAACCTCCGCAGCCCCTGGCTTCGGGGGTTTTTCTTTGCCCAACTCACAGGAACATCTCATGCAAAATTGCAACGCCGACCACCCCGATCCGTCACAAATATCCAAGGATGCCGGGCAGAAAACGCTACGGCGCGCCACCACCGCTGATGTGACGATCATCCGCGCCCTGACCCGCGCGGCCTACACGAAATGGGTGCCCCTTCTGGGGCGGGAGCCGCGACCGATGATCGCCGACTATGGTGCGGCAGTGCGCAACCACATCATAGACCTGCTGCGCGTGGATGGGGCGGCCGCGGCGCTGATTGAGATGGCGCCCAGTGCTGACCACTTGTTGATCGTCAACATCGCAGTCGCGCCCAACCATCAAGGCCGGGGCCACGGTCGCGCGCTGATGGCGCATGCAGAGGAAGTCGCCCGGACCCTCAACCTGAGCGAGATGCGGCTCTACACCAACGCGCTGTTTGCCGAGAATATTCGACTCTACAGCAGGCTCGGCTATCGGGTGGATCGCGAGGAAGAGCACGCGCAGTTCGGTATGACCGTTTACATGAGCAAGCGGCTCGATACCGACAATGCCTTAGGCAACGACCACTCCAGCAGCGGGACATCACCATGAGCATTCGCATTGGTATTGTCGGTATCAGCGGCTTTGGCGGCGGCGAGGCGATGCGCCTGGTCGCAAACCACCCGTCTTTCGAACTGGTCTACGCCGCAGGTGAGGGCAGCGCCGGCAGCCGGCTGGGGGACCGC
>JADCFR010000244.1 GCA_020249415.1 Roseomonas sp.
GGCCAAACGACTGCAACTGTTTAGGGTTGTGGGACACCTGCCCGCGCGCGCTGCCGTGCGTCGATCACTGACGGCCTGAGGGCAGGTGTCGCACAAGCCTCGGGGGAGGAAACCGCGGCGAGTGCCGCAGCCTTAGGTCAGCGCCAGGGCGGCTCTATGGGGATTCGGCGCGCCGCACGGTGGCGAGGAGGGCCGAGACCGCGCAGCGCGCGGGACGTCTGGCGCGCGTGTGGCGCACGACGTGACCGATGCAGCAGTTGACGGCCAGCCGAGTGGTGGCGCCGCAAGCGTGTTGGGTACCGTTGGCGCGAGTCGACCCGGCCGACGCCCGAAGGGGTCTCGTCGGCAAGGGCTGCGGGTTGTGGATCTCGAGGCTGCTCATGGCGATGGCGATGGCGGCGCGCGAATCGCCTGGCCGCGCATCAAGGCGTGCACGACGAGCATCGGCTTGCCGCAGTGGCGGCAGACGAACACCGGCGCGCTTGCTTCGGCCTCGCGGTGGACGGGCTCGGCGCTGCTGGCTGCGGTGTCTTGCGGCATTGCGACATGCAAGGCCTCCCGCGCTCGCGCCAGGTCGGCCTTGCGCGAACCGTTGGCCAGCAGCCCGTAGTGCCGGATGCGGTGGAAGCCTCCGGGCAGCACATGCAGCAAGAAGCGGCGCATGAACTCCTCGGGGGATAGCGTCATCGTCGTGTGGCGCGTGCGGCCCTTGCCGCTCTTGCTGGTCTTGCTGCCCTTGCTGGCGCGGTAGTCCTTCCACCTGAAGCTCACCCCGCGCTCGTCCATCGCGACGAGCCGGCGGTTCGATATCGCCACCCGGTGCGTGTAGCGCGACAGGTAGGTCAGCACGGCCTGTGGTCCGGCGAAGGGACGCTTGGCGTAGACCACCCACTCGGTCTGGCGCAGCAGCGCGAGCCAGGACTTGAAGGCTTCGGCGTTGGCCAGCGGCGCGTGTTCGCTGAAGAACTGCAGCCTGCCCGCATCGTGCAACCGCTGCAGTTCCTCCAGGAAGCGCCGCCGGAACAACCTGGACAGCACCCGCACAGGCAGGAAGAACCCCGGACGGCAGGCCAACCAGGTCTTGCCGTCCGCGCTGAGCCCGCCGCCGGGCACGATGCCGTGCACATGCGGGTGGTGCGTCATGGCCGAGCCCCATGTGTGCAGCACCAGCGTGGCGCCGATCCTGGCGCCCAGGTGCTTGGGATCGGCAGCGATCGTCTGCAGCACCTCGGCGGCCATGTCGAACAACAGCCCGTAGACCGCGGCCTTGTTCGTGTACGCGATGTCGGCGACGGGCGCCGGCAGCGTGAAGACCACGTGGTAATACTCCACCGGCAGCAGATCGGCCTGCCGCGCATCGAGCCAGCGCTGGGCTGCCGCGCTCTGGCACTTCGGGCAATGCCGGTTGCGGCAGGAGTTGTAGGAGATCTGGTCGGTCCCGCAGCCGCCGCAGCGCAGCACATGGCCGCCCAGCGCCGCCGTGCGGCACTGGGTGATGGCCGACATCACCTTGAGCTGGACCAGGCTCAGGTGGCCGCGCTGCGCCTGGCGCCACGCCGGTCCGTGCTCGCGGAAGATGTCGGCGACCTCCAGGGCAGGCCGCTGCACGGCCGCTGCCTCAAGAGGGTGGCCGTTCCTCCAGCGGGCCGATCACCTCGCGCAGCAGGTCGGTGGCCACGTGGGCGTAGATCGAGGTGGTGTCCAGCCGCTTGTGGCCGAGCAGCACCTGGATCACGCGGATGTCGACCTTGCGTTCCAGCAGGTGAGTGGCGAAGGAGTGGCGCAGCGTGTGCGTGGTCACGCGCTTGGTGATACCGGCGGCCGAGGCCGCGTCATGCACTGCGCGGTTGAGCTGCCGGATCGTTAGCGGGTCCATCGGGTCCAGGCCCGGGAACAGCCAGCCGCCGGGCAGCATCTTGCCCTGGGCACGGCCTACCCGCCACCAGGCGCGCAGCCGCGCCAGCACGACTGGGCTGAGCATCGCATAGCGATCCTTGGAGCCCTTGCCCTGCTCGACGCGCAGTGCCATGCGCTGGCTGTCGACGTCGCCGACCTTGAGGCGGCAGACCTCGCTGGCGCGCAGACCGGCGCCATAGGCCACCGACAGTGCGGCCTGGTGCTTGATGTTGCGGGTGGCGGCCAGCAGCGCCGCGGCCTCCTGCACGCTCAGCACGGCCGGGATCGTGCGCGGCAGCTTCACCGGCTGCATGCGCACCATCAGCTCGCTGCGGCCCAGCGTGGTGTCGAAGAAGAACTTCAGGCCCGTCAGCGTCGCGTTGAGCGTGATCGGCGAGGTGCCGGTGTCGACCAGGTGCAGCTGGAAGTTGCGCAGTTCCTCGACGGTGGCGGTGTCGGGCGAGCGCTTGAGGAAGACGCTCAGCTTGCGAACGGCGCGGATGTAGGCTTCCTGGGTCCTGGGCTCCAGCTTGCGCATGCGCATGTCCTCGAGCATGCGTTGGCGCAGCGGCGAGACCGCGCGGGTGGTCGTGTCCATGGTTGCAGCTCCGTTGATGAACGAGGCGGATTGCCTCGCTCGTCAACTTCGCAGAACCGCGACTCTCCCGAAACACCAAGCCGTGGCCGGAGCGCCTACCGCGCGAGCGGTTTAGTCCA
>JADCFR010000245.1 GCA_020249415.1 Roseomonas sp.
ATTCGGATTGCGGCGCTGAACTACGCCTATGGCGAGGGTGAGTTACTTCGCCCGGTGTTGCGCGATGTTGCCTTGCAGGTGGGCGTGGGGGAGGTGCTGTTGCTGACCGGCCCATCCGGTTCGGGCAAGACCACCTTGATCACGCTGATCGGCGCGCTGCGGTCCATGCAGGAGGGCTCCTGCCGAGTGTTGGGGCAGGAGCTGTTGGATGCTTCCGAAGGCGACCGGGTCTCGCTCCGGCAACGTATCGGCTTCATTTTCCAGAACCACAATCTGCTCGGCGCGCTGACCGCCCGGCAGAATGTGGCCATGGCGCTGGAAGTGGCGCCACGCTTTTCCGAAACCGAGCGCCTGCGCCGCGCCGGTGCGATGCTGGCCTCGGTCGGTTTGGCCGAACATGCGGACCGGCTGCCATCCAAGCTTTCTGGCGGGCAGCGCCAGCGCGTGGCGATTGCCCGCGCCTTGGTGGGTGACCCCGGCCTTGTCTTGGCCGATGAGCCAACCGCTGCCTTGGATAAGGTTTCGGGGGCGGAAGTGGCGCGTCTGCTACGGGATTTGGCGAAATCGCGCGGCGTGCCCATTCTGATGGTGACGCATGATCCGCGCATTCTGGATATCGCGGATCGTGTCGTGGCGATGGAAGATGGACGAATTGTGGAACATACATTGGCGTAATTTAATAAATGCAAAGTTGCGTTGACATCGCTGTATCGCATCGGTGACATGGCGCCTCTCTAACAGGGAAAAAGAGGCCCCCATGCGTAAATTCGGCTTGAAAGCCGCCCTCGCCGCGCTTTTCGTAACCTTCGCCACACCCGGTTTTGCCCAGCCTTCCGCCAGCCCAACGCTGGACGCGATCAAGGCGCGCGGCACGCTGGTCTGCGGCATTCATAATGGTGTGGCGGGCTTTGCGCTGCCCGATAGCCGGGGCGTCTGGCAGGGCTTGGATGTGGATCTCTGCCGCGGTCTGGCGGTCGCGATCTTCAATGACGCGACAAAAGTGCGCTTTGTGCCGCTGTCATCTTCCACGCGCTTCACCGCGCTGGGTTCGGGCGAAGTGGATGTGCTGTTCCGCACCTCCACCCAGACCATGCTGCGCGACACGACGCTCGGCCTGCGTCATGCGGTGACCTATTTCTATGATGGTCATGGCTTCATGGTGAAGGCGGATGCCGGGATTAATAAGGTTGCCGAAATGCGTGGTGCGACGATCTGCCTCATCCAGGGCACCACGAATGAACAGGTGACAGCGGATTACTTCCGCAGCATCAATACGCCCTTCCAGGCGGTGGTGTTTGAACGCACGGATCAGGCGGTGGCCGCGCTCCAAGCCGGGCGCTGCGACAGCTTCGGCACGGATGCTTCCCAGCTTGCCGGCGTGCGGTCTTCCATGCCGCGCCCTGCGGATTGGACCATCCTGCCCGAGCGTTTTTCCAAGGAACCTTATGGCGCCTATCTCCGCCGTGGCGATGATCAATGGTTCGATATTGTGCGCTGGTACACCTATGCCATCATTGAAGCGGAGGAACAGGGTGTGACGCAGGCCAATGCCGAGCAAATGCGCCGCACCACCACCAATCCCAATACGCGCCGCCTGCTGGGTGTGACGCCGGAGCTTGGCCAATCGCTGAAGCTTGATCCCGCCTGGGCCTACAATGTCGTCCGCGCTATCGGCAATTATGGGGAGCTTTATGAACGCACCATGGGCGATAAGAGCCAGGTGCAATTGCCGCGCGGCCCGAACCATCTTTGGACGACGCCGGGTGGTTTGATGTACGCGCTGCCGATGCGCTGATCCGTTTACGCGTTGCGGATTGGGGGGCCTTGTGGCCCCCCTTTTCATTTCAGTCGTCTGAACGGCTGGGCGTGCCGGCCAGCACACCGCCATCAATCACAATCGTCTGCCCGGTCATGAAGGACCCGGCGGCGGAGCCCAGAAACACCGCCGCACCCGCGATTTCATCGGGCTCGCCAATGCGCTTGAGCGGCGTGTCCTTGGTGCGCTTGGCGTAAATGCCGGGGTCTTCCCACAGCGCGCGGGCGAAATCCGTCCGCACCAGGCCGGGCGCAATGGCATTGGCGCGCACGTTTTTCGGCCCCCATTCCACCGCGAGGTTCCGCACCAATTGCATATCGGCCGCCTTGGAAATGGCATAGGCGCCCAGCACCGGGGAGCCACGAAAACCGCCGATGGAGGAGATGATGATGATGGAACCGCCGCCGCGTTCCGCCATGCCCGGCGCGGTCATATGCGACAGCCACAGGTTCGACTTGATGTTGGACGCCATGATCTTATCAAAAATCTCATCCGGCATGGTCATGGCCGGGCCGAAATGCGGGTTGATGGCGGCATTGCAGACCATGATGTCCACTTGGCCCCAGGCGGCGATGGTCTGGTCAATCAGCGCCTGACATTCATTCTTGCGCCCGATATTGCAGGCAATGGCCATGGCTTCCCCGCCCTTGGCCTTGATCGCCTCCACCACCTCCTGGCAGGCATCCAGCTTGCGGGAGGATACCACCACCTTGGCGCCGTGTTCGGCCATTCTTTCGCAAATCGCCCGGCCAATGCCGCGGCTGCCGCCGGTAACCACGGCCACCCTGCCGGTCAGATCGAATAGGGACATGGCACTTCCTCCTGCACCTGTGTGCCTGGAGCATTTTCAAGCCAAGTGGCCTCTCTTGGCGGCTCGGAAAATGCGACCAGACACTA
>JADCFR010000246.1 GCA_020249415.1 Roseomonas sp.
CGGTTTGATCGTGCCCTTTGGCTGGGAAGGGCGCATTCGTGCGCGCATCACGGAACGGGTGAAGCGCGTTTTTCCGCAAATTGGCGATGTGCAATTCGACTACATCTGGTGGGGCTATGTCGCGGCCACTGATGACAAGATGCCGCATGTCTATGAATTGGCGCCTGGCGTGCTGACCTGGACCGGCTGCAATGGCCGTGGCGTGGCTTTGGCGACCGCGCTTGGGCGTGAATTGGCCAAGGCGAGCAATGGCACCCGGCTGGCAGAGATTGCCGCACCGGTCGAGAAAAAGCTCCGCCGCATTGCGGGCCATGAATTCCGCGCCTTTGGCATTGCCTGGACCATAGCGCAGAATCGCTGGCGCGATGGGCGGGATTGACCGGGCCAGAGCATTTTCAAGCCAAGTCGCAACACCTGGCGGCTCGGAAACTACGATCATAGAATGACTTGGGGCCTTTTCACCATGTGGCAAGGTTGTGAAAAGGCCCAAAGTTCCGGTTGACGCCGGGCCGCCGGCTTCATACATACAGGTTCCTTCTTTTCGCGGCCCCGGCGATCCCTGATCGGCGCTGCCGTATTTCCCTTCTACCCCACAAGGGGACATTCATGGATGCGCCGCGTGCTGCATTTTGCATCGTGATTCTGGTCCCGCTTTCTCAAGCCTCACGGAACGCCAAGGCACCAAATGCATCTTTCAGAACTTAAGGCGAAAAGCCCCGCGGACCTCCTCGCATTCGCCGAGGAATTGCAGATCGAAAACGCATCATCACTGCGCAAGCAGGATATGATGTTCGCGATCCTGAAGACCTTCGCCGATAATGAACAGGCGATTTTTGGGGAGGGCACGCTTGAAATCCTCTCCGATGGTTTCGGCTATCTGCGCAGCCCGCAGGCGAATTTTCTGCCCGGGCCCGATGATATTTATGTATCCCCCGCCCAGGTGCGCCGCTTCGGCTTGCGCACCGGCGATACGGTGGAAGGCCAGATCCGGGCGCCCAAGGATGGGGAGCGTTATTTCTCCCTGCTCAAGGTCAATGCGATCAATTTCGAAGACCCGGAAAGTCTGCGCCACCGGATCAATTTCGATAACCTCACGCCGCTTTACCCGAACCGTCGGCTCAAGATGGAAAATCCAGAGGTTGAAAGCGTCGCGAAGGGGCCGACCAAGGACAATACGCATCGCGTCATTGATTTGATTTCGCCGATCGGCATGGGCCAGCGCGCCCTGATTGTGGCACCGCCGCGCACGGGTAAGACCGTGATGTTGCAAAACATCGCCAAATCCATCACGGCGAATAATCCCGAGGTTTTCCTCATGGTGCTGCTGATTGACGAACGGCCCGAGGAAGTGACCGACATGGCCCGCACCGTGCGTGGTGAGGTGGTTGCCAGCACCTTTGACGAACCGGCGACACGCCATGTGCAAGTGACCGAAATGGTGCTGGAAAAAGCGAAGCGCCTGGTCGAACACAAGCGCGATGTGGTGATTTTGCTGGACAGCATCACGCGCCTGGGCCGCGCCTATAACTCCGTGGTGCCATCATCGGGCAAGGTGCTGACCGGTGGTGTGGATGCCAATGCGCTGCAACGCCCGAAGCGGTTTTTTGGTGCCGCGCGCAATATCGAAGAAGGCGGATCACTGACCATTATCGCAACGGCCTTGATTGATACCGGCAGCCGCATGGATGAAGTGATTTTCGAAGAATTCAAAGGCACCGGCAATTGCGAAATCGTGCTGGATCGGAAGCTTTCCGACAAGCGCACCTTCCCCGCCATTGACATCACCAAATCCGGCACGCGTAAGGAAGAATTGCTGGTGGATCGCGGCACGCTTTCCAAGATGTGGGTGCTGCGCCGCATCCTGAACCCGATGGGCACTCAGGATGCAATGGAATTCCTGTTGGACAAGCTGAAATACAGCAAGACCAACCAGGATTTCTTCGACGCAATGAATACCTGATCGGGGTAGGGGTATCATGGTCATTCTGCTAACGGGTGGGATGGGTTTCATTGGGTCGGCGGTGGTGCGGCATTTGCTGGCGACCACCGATGCCATGGTCGTGAATATCGACAAGCTGACCTATGCCGCGAGTCCCGAAAGCCTGGGCGATGGGCTGAAATCACCGCGTCATCAGCATCTGACGCTGGATATTTGCGATGCGGCAGCGATGCGTGATGCCTTCGCCCGCTTCAAGCCGGCACGCGTCATGCATCTGGCCGCCGAATCCCATGTGGACCGTTCGATTGATGGGCCGGCAGAATTCATCCAAACCAATATTGTCGGCACGCAAGTTTTGCTGGAAGCAGCACGCGAATATTGGCAAGGGCTGGAAGGCAGCGCCAAGGCTGATTTCCGCTTTCATCATGTCTCAACGGATGAGGTGTTTGGTTCGCTCGAAAGCGCGGATGAGGCGCCCTTTGATGAGCATACGCGCTACGATCCGCGCAGCCCTTATTCTGCTTCAAAGGCAGCGTCTGATCATCTGGTGCGCGCCTGGCAGCACACTTACGGCTTTCCATCTTTTGTGTCGAACACCACGAATAATTACGGGCCATGGCAATTCCCGGAAAAGCTCATTCCGCTGGTCACGCTGAATGCCTTGGAAGGACAGCCTTTGCCGGTTTATGGCGATGGGTCGAATATCCGCGATTGGATCCATGTGCAGGATCACGCCGAAGCCTTGGTGTTGGCGCTGATGCGCGGCGTGCCGGGGGCGACTTATTGCATCGGCCCGCGCCAGGAACGGACCAATCTGCAAGTGGTGCAGGCGATTTGCCGCACGCTGGATCGGCTGCGGCCCGATGCCGCCGGCGCGCGTGAGCGGCTGATCACCTATGTCAAAGACCGGCCTGGCCATGATTTCCGCTACGCCATGGACCCAAGCGGTGCCGAAGCCGCGCTTGGCTGGAAGGCGCGCTATGATTTTGAAGCAGGGCTTGAGCAGACCATTCGCTGGTATTTGGACAATGAAGCCTGGTGGCGGCCCATTCGCGAAAAGCGCTATGCAGGGCAAAG
>JADCFR010000247.1 GCA_020249415.1 Roseomonas sp.
CCCACCCCCGTCCTTGGGCTTGGGCACGGCCCTGATTCTTGCCAGATCGGCATGGCCGTTGAGTACCGAGGAGGTTTCAACCTCCCATCCCTCATGCACGGTCGCCGAGACATAAAGCACGCCGATTTGCCTGATGGCGGCCTGCATATCCACAACAGATCGCACATCCACGCGGTAATAGACCCCAAGCATGCATTCCAGCGCCTCAATATCCCAATTGGATTTCGCGTTGGCACGATCCTTTGGGTCGTGCTTTGGCGCTTCGAATATGCGCTTGCCCTTTTTGTCTGTCGTATAGGGCCATAATTCCTCGGAGCAGACACCGTGCCGATGCCAACCCTTCAGCGCTCCACGGCAGCTGGAGCCCTCATAGTCTTCGCCCGGCCATTCATCATAAAGGCGCGCAAGCTGATAAAGCATCGCGGGGCTTACCCTGCGAAGGGACTTGGGCGCAGTGCCTTCAACATCAAGAGCACGCACAAATCGCTGATAATTTATGGCAGCTGCCAAGCCAAAGCCGGTGCAAGCGCCTTCTGAACCTTGATTGCGGATCAGCCCGGCCTTCGCATAGGCCGGCAGGAGTTTTTTCACCTTAGCATCCGAAGGATATTCGCTTGGCAGATTTCCAAGCGGCGGCTGATAGACCCGATCGCGGAGATCAAGCCGGTCAGGTCGGGCATCAAGCCCGATTGCTTGTGAACCGATCCTGATCATTTTGCGCGGCATGTCTGCCTCCTTTTGATTTTGGTCTGGGAAAAATGGAATGGAACCATGCGGTTTGCTGCCGCGGCGTTATCGTCTGCCATGGGATCTTCTGGCCCGGATGCGAAAGGCACGCTTATTGGGCACGAAATCTCGCTTCCCGCACTGGTCCGGCACCTGGCCGGAAAATACCGCCTGAACATCTGCCTGGGCGAAACACACATGTACCGAATGCGCGAGATCAGGAAGATGCATGACCTTGCCTTCACCTTCAAGGGTGACCGATTTCAATGCATGGTCTTTCTTCTTGCCGGCCGGTAGCGCAACCTTGGCGGTACCGTAGCGCAGGTAGCGCAGTGATTTTCGATTCAATCCACTTCCAAAGGGGAATTTCCCAGCGGTTTCCGCGCGGTTGGTAACAAACGGTACCATGCAATCGGCCATGATGCCTCCGGTTACAGCTTACGCGGATCTTTCGTTCAGTCAATGGTGTCAAGAGAAACCGTTTGAAGTCCAGCACAATCTTCAGCGATGCGTCAACAAGCCTGCGCCAGAGGGGGCAGCGCCTCACGCAATGAAAAACCCCCGAACCAGACCAAATACGCCGGTCGCAAACAGGATCGTGAGCGCGACCTGGCGATAAAGCTGTTCATTGCCAATTCCCTGAAAGGCGCGCCCACCCACCCAGGCGCCCAGTACCATCACGGGCAGCAAAATCGCCGCCCGGATCAGCGCCGTCACGCCGGCAACGCCTGAAGCCATCACAATCGCAATCAGCAGAAATTGCGTCAGGAAATAATAGGTAACGATATTGGCGCGGTTCACCTGCGGCGGGTCATTGCCCGAAAGCAAATAAAGCAGCACCGGCGGGCCGCCGACGCTGGTGGTCGCCATCATGGCTCCTGAAATGGCGCCAACCAGAATGGTGGCGCCCTGGCTTCTGCGGCCCTTGTAGCGCCAACCGCTCCACATGATCACCACGAAGAAAACGATTACCGCGGAAACCGCCGTGATGATCGCATTCTTGTCCACATTCGCAAGCAGCCAGACACCAAGCGGCATGGCGGCGCAGGCCGCGATGCTCATGGGCGTCAGCAGCTTCCAATCGGCCTGATGGCGCACCTGCGGAAAAAGCTGGAAGGAGACAATGAGTTCAATCGCCACCACCGTCACCACCATATCAGCGGAACCGAACAGCATGGCAAAGATGGGTGCCATGAGCATCGCGGAGCCAAAACCGGCAAAGCCCCGCATGAGGCCGGCCAGGAAGGTCACCCCAAGCGCGGCCCAGATATTGATGCCATCAAAAATCAGCGCCAGATGGGCGGCGATATCGGGCACAGGATCAGGCTTGCATCATTGCGGTTGGATGCCGATGCGTTTGGCGAGCGCGCCATACATCTCACGTTCACGGCGGACACGTTCGGCAAAAATACTGCCGCCTTCAAAGGCGGGCACAATGCCGGCTGGCGCCATGGCACTCGCGACTTCCGGCATGGCGGTGACTTGCCTGGGCGCCTCGGTCAGGCGCGCCACAGCGCCAGGCGGCATGGAGGCGGGGGCAGCGACGCCATACCAGGGAATGGCGAGCGCGCGTTCCAGCCCAATCTCAGCCAGCGTTGGTACATTGGGCAGAGATGGATTTCGGTTCTCGCCAATTGTTGCGATGCCGATCAGCTTGCCATCATTCACTGCCGGCACCGCAACCGAATCAAACAACAACTGCACGCGCCCGGCCAGCGCATCGGTGAGGGATGGCGCGGAACCGCGATAAGGCACGTGTTCCAGCTTGATGCCGGTGACATCGCCGAAAAGCTCTCCGGTCAATTGCGTGATGGTCCCAGGCCCGGCGGAACCAAAACGTAATTGCCCAGGATTGGCCTTGCCATAGGCAATCAGCCCGGCTGCGTCGCGGAACGGCAAGGATGGATGGGACGCAATGACACTATAGCCGAGCGTGATGCGCGCCACGGGAATGAAGGCGGTCGCGGGGTCATAGGGCAATTGCGCCATGACATGCGGGCTGATGGTCAGCACCGCGGTTGGGAAGATCATCACCGTATGGCCGTCCCGCGATTGCGCCACGGCCTGCGCGCCGATGCTGCCCCCTGCCCCGGCACGATTTTCGATCACCACTGGCTGGCCAAGCAGGCGTGACAGAGGCTCCAACAGCGGCCGCGC
>JADCFR010000248.1 GCA_020249415.1 Roseomonas sp.
AACCTGGCATTCAAAACGCCGCGTGTTTGCGGTGTGAGCGGCAGCAGGCAGATCAGGATATCGCTTTGTGCCGCCATGGCCATAAGCCCATCCGCACCATGGAAATTCTGCACGCCGGGCAGCGTCTTCGCGCTGCGCGACCAGCCCATCACAGGAAAACCAAGTGAGGTCAGCAGGCGCGCGGAGGCACTGCCCAATTCGCCAATGCCGAGAATACCGATGCGTCGTTCCGCGGTGCTGGGTGCGGAAAGTTCCAGCCATTCCTTGCGCTGTTGCAGCGCGCGGTATTCCGGGTCTTGCCGGTGAAAGCGCAGCACATTCAGCAGTACCCATTCCGCCATGGCGCTGGTCAGCAGTACATCCTTCAAGCGCGCCACCGGAATGCCTGGCGGCGGCCCGGGCGGGCGCAGCAAATGATCAACGCCAGCACCCATGGAGACAATCAGCTTCAGATTGGGATAGCGGCGCAATTCCATCATGTCATGCGCGGTCCAGACCACCGCGGCTTCAATCTCGCTTGGATCACCTGCATCAGGGAACAGCCGAATTTCCAAGCTGGGATCAACGGCGAGCAGCGCCGCCTTCCAATCCTGCATCGTATGCGCCTTGGTTGAAAGCAGAATGGCCATTATGCGTTTTCCTTTGAAAGTGCTTCATCCAGCCGGCGCACAAAGGCGCGCCAATCATCCCGCCGCGCCGCCGCCCATTCCGTGCCATCGGGCAGCTTGGCGTAAAGGCTGAGGATGCTTTTGGACCAGAGGAAATCAAATTGCTGCGGCGATGAAAGCGCCAGCGCGGCAGTGCGTTCGAATACACCATCCTTGATTTTCGGCATGATCTTCGTGAGCCACCACCAGCAACCAATGCCAAGCACCACCATGCCGGCCCAAGTGCCACCCTGTTGAATGCCAAGCGCTTCCAGCGGCACGCCGCCCCATTTCAGCGCAAGGAAGCTGCTGGTCAGAATGGTCGCGGTCGGCCAGACATTTTCCCAGGTGCGATAGACGGGGGAGCCCGGTGAATTCATCCGGCGCAGGCTGACGCCAAGCTTCACCTGCTCGGCATCCAACATCTCTTTCAGGCGTTCCAATTCACTCACTGTAGGGTCGTTGCCTTTTCATTGCTGGTCAGGTCGAAAGCGGCTGCCATCAATTGGCGCGTATAGGCCTGCTTTGGCGCCTGCACCAGCGCTGCCGCCTCACCTTCTTCCACCACAAGCCCATCCTTCAACACCGCAATACGATGCGCCATGGCGCGCACCACGCGCAGATCATGCGAAATGAACACGTAAGCCAGCCCATGCCGCGCCTGCAAATCGCGCAGCAAATCCACCACCTGCGCCTGTACGCTGACATCAAGCGCGCTGGTCGGTTCATCCAAGACCACCAGGCTTGGCTTCAGCACCATGGCGCGCGCAATGGCGATGCGTTGGCGCTGGCCGCCGGAGAATTCATGCGGGTAGCGTTCTGCCATGGTGGGATCGAGGCCCACTTCGCGCAACGCCTCAGCCACACGCGCCAGCCGTTCAGCGCGCGGCAGGCTGGCTTCATGTACTTCCAAGCCCTCACCAATGATTTCCGCAACACTCAAGCGCGGGGACAGCGCGCCAAAGGGGTCTTGGAAGACAATCTGCATGCGCCGCCGCCAAGGGCGCAGCGCGCGGGTGGACAGCGCCTGCAAATCCTGCCCGGCAAAGACGATGCTGCCCTGGCTATCTGCCATGCGGAGCAGCGCCAGGCCAAGCGTTGTCTTGCCGGAGCCACTTTCGCCGACCAGGCCAAGTGTCTCACCAGCACGCAGTGATAGCGACACGCCATTCACGGCCTTAACCTCGGCCACCACGCGGCGCAGCAGCCCGCGCCTGATCGGGAAATACACGCGGATATCGCGCGCTTCCATGGTGGTAGCGGCATTGGCGGGGATGGGTGCCGGCGCGCCGCGCGGTTCGGTGGCCAGCAGCATGCGCGTATACTCGTGCTTCGGCGCAGCGAAAACCTCGGCGACCTTGCCCTGTTCCACCGCATGACCATCCTTCATCACCACCACACGATCCGCATGGCGGCGCACAATGGAAAGGTCATGCGTGATCAGCAGCATCGCCATGCCAAGGCGTTGCTTGAGTGAAGCGAGCAATTCCAGAATCTGCGCCTGGATGGTCACATCCAAAGCCGTGGTCGGTTCATCGGCAATCAGCAGCTTCGGATCATTGGCGAGTGCGCCGGCAATCATCACCCGCTGACGCTGCCCGCCCGAAAGTTGATGCGGATAGGCGCCAAGCCGTTCCTCGGCCTGCGGAAAGCCCGCAAGCCGCAGCAATTCAATCACCCGCGCACGCAAGGCCGGCCCTGAGAGCGGGCGATGGAGCGTAATGGCCTCGGCAATCTGGCGTTCGATGCTATGCAAAGGATTGAGCGAGGTCATGGGTTCCTGAAACACCATGCCGGCCACACCGCCGCGCAAATCGCGGAGTTGTCTGTCATCCGCGTCCAGCACGGAAACGCCATCCAAAGTGATGGACCCAACCGGGTTGCTGCCGGCGCTGGAAAGAAGCCGCAGGCAGGAAAGTGCGGTGACGGATTTGCCGCTGCCGCTTTCGCCCACCAGCGCCAGGGTTTCGCCCGGCTGCACATCAAAAGAAACGCCGCGCACCACGTCACGTCCGCGAAAGGCCACCGAAAGATCACGCACCGAAAGCAGCGCCATCAGCCCTGCCCCCCCGGCAGTTTGCGTGGGTCGAAGGCATCGCGCACCGCTTCGCCCACGAAAATCAGCAGCGTGAGCATGCCGCCTAATACAAAAAAGCTGGTCAGCGCCAGCCAGGGCGCGGTCAGGTTGTTCTTGCCCTGATTGACCAATTCGCCCAGCGAGGGCGAGCCGGGTGGCAGGCCAAAGCCCAGAAAATCGAGTGAGGCCAGAACCGTCACGCTGCCTGACAGAATGAAGGGCAGAAAAGTGAGCGTCGCGACCATGGCATTCGGCAGGATATGGCGCTGCATAATGCGCGCATCGGAAACGCCCAAAGCCTTTGCGGCGCGCACATAATCGAAGTTGCGGCCCCTCAGGAATTCGGCGCGCACCACGCCGGTTAGGTTCATCCATGAAAATAGTAGCAGGAAAATCAATAGCACCCAAAAACTTGGTTCAATCACGCTCGCCAAAATGATCAGCAGGAAAAGCTGCGGCATGCCGGACCAGATTTCGATGAAGCGCTGGAACAGCAAATCCGTGGTACCGCCGTAAAACCCCTGTACCGCGCCGGCGGCTATTCCAATGACGGAGCTGATAATGGTCAGTGCAAAACCGAACAGCACGGAGATGCGAAAGCCATAAATGACCCGTGCCAGCACATCCCGCGCCTGATCATCCGTACCAAGCCAATTGCGTGCCGAAGGCGGTGCAGGTGCGGGCCGGCCCAAATCGCGCACGACGGTGCGGTAGGAATAGGGGATCAACGGCCAGATCAGCGTGGCACCTTTCGCCTCAATTTCTTCGCGAAAGCCGCGATCATGCCAATCGGCGAGTGTGGGCAGACCATCTTCGATGATATCGCTTTCGGCATAATCCACCAGCACCGGCGCATACCAGCGCCCATCAATACGCGCTACGATCGGCCGATCATTGGCCAGAAATTCAGCGAAAAGTGTGATGAAAAACAGCACACCGAAAATGATCAGCGACCAATAGCCGCGCTTATTGGCGCGGAAATTCGCCAGCCGGCGCTGCGTGAGGGGCGAAAGCGTCATCGCCGCGCCTCAAAATCAATGCGCGGGTCCACCAGCGTATAGGTGAAATCGCCGATGATCTGCATCACCAGCCCCATCAGGGTGAAGATGTAAAGCGTCGCAAACATCACCGGATAATCGCGGCGTATCGCGCTTTCAAACCCAAGCAGGCCAAGCCCATCCAGCGAAAACACAATCTCCACCAACAGCGCGCCGGTAAACAATATGCCGATGAAGGCCGCTGGAAAGCCCGCAATGATGAGCATCATGGCATTGCGGAAGATATGACCATAAAGCACGCGGCTTTCGGAACCGCCCTTGGCACGGGCGGTCAGCACATATTGCTTGCCAATCTCATCCAGAAACGCGTTTTTCGTCATCATGGTCAGCGTCGCAAAGCCGCCAAT
>JADCFR010000249.1 GCA_020249415.1 Roseomonas sp.
CTGGGATTTGGTATTCCGCCATTTGGCCAAGGGGCCGCTGCATGTAACGCCACGCCAGGACATTGCATTGCGCGGGGTGTGACATCCTGGCAGGGGCTATTCGGCTGCCCCCTGCTGATATCAGGGCAATTGATGCGAAGCTGCCGTTCCAGCATAACCTGGAACGGCATGGCGCATCCTTACATCAATTGGCGCCAGTGGCGCGGCGCAGATAGGCGATCAGATCATTCAACTGCTGTTCATTGCGCAGCCCGGCAAAGGCCATGGAACCGGCCGGCACCACCGCCTTAGGGTTGATGATATAGGCGCGCAGATTCGCCTCATTCCACGTCAGCCCCTCTTCCGCCTTGGCGCGCATGGGGGCGGAGTACCGGAAGCCTTCCACAGCACCCGCGCGGCGATCAAAAACGCCGTAAAGATTGGGGCCGACGCCATTGCGCCCGCCCTGATCCACCGTATGGCAGGCGCGGCATTGGTTGAAGACGCGCTGCCCCGCCTCAGCGTCCTGCGCGAAGGAAAGGCTTGGCGTCATCAGCAAAGGCATGGCCAACATGGCGTGACGAAACTTCATTTTTCAATACTCCCGGCATAGGATTCGGGCCAACCGGATGGCTGAGGGGATTCTTGTTGACCGCTCACAACCCGGTAGCTAGGCTTGCCTTATCAGCAATCAAGAGCGCGCATGCAAGCGGCTTTTTGGGGGGCTTATGGCCATGAGGATCAGGTTTGCGCTTTGCCTGTTACTTTTTTCTGGCGGGGCGGCTTTCGCGCAGGCGACAGATACGGCCCTGCTCATTGGCGGCTGCCAAGGCTGCCATGGTGTAACGGGCCAAGGGGGCCATGGCATTCCCTCCATCAAGGGCAACCATAGCCGCGATGAATTTGTTGCCCTGATGCGCAGCTTCAGCGCGAATGAACGGCCCGGCACGATCATGGGCCGCATCAGCCGCGGCTATACCGCCGAACAAATCTCGATCCTGGCGGCGCATTACGCGCGCCCGCAATAAGCCGGAGGAAAAACGTCATGGCCCTTTCCCGCCGCGCCTTCCTTGCCGCCGCAGCACTTCCCGCCGCCCTTGCCGCGCCGCGCATTACCCATGCCCAGGCTGGTGCCGGGCGCGTTGTCATTATCGGTGGCGGCTTCGGTGGCGCTTCCGCCGCGCGTTTTGCACGCGATAATTTCCCCGCCCTTGACGTTACGTTGATCGAACGGAGCCGGAGCTTCACCACCTGCCCCTATGGCAATCTTGTCCTGGCCGGCAGGCGGGACATGAACAGCATCACCTTCGGCTATGAAAAACTCGCTGCGCGCGGTGTGCGCGTGGTGCATCAAAGCGTGGTGGCGGTGGATGCCGGCACGAAGCAGGTGCGCCTCGCGGATGGGGCGCAGGTGCCTTATGACCGGTTGATCATGTCGCCTGGGATTGATCTGCGCTGGGGCGCCATTGAAGGCTATGATGAGGCAGCGAGTGAGCGCATGCCGCATGGCTGGGTGCCGTCCTTGCAGCCGATTTCCCTGCTGCGTCGCCAGCTTGAAGCCATGCCTGATGGCGGGCGATTCGTGATGGTGATCCCAGACAATCCCTTCCGCTGCCCGCCTGGTCCTTATGAGCGGATCAGTATGGTCGCGGATTATCTGAAGCGCGCCAAGCCGCGCAGCAAGCTGATTGCGCTTGATGCAAAGAACGGGTTTTCCAAGCAGCCGCTGTTTCAGGATGCCTGGGCAGAACTTTATCCGGGCATTATCGAATGGCGCGGCGCTTCCAATGATGGCCGTGTGACGCGGGTGAATGCTACTGCCATGGAAGTGGAAACGGAATTCGGCGAAAAGCTGAAGGGCGATGTCATCAACGTGATCCCGCCGCAAATGGCGGCAAAGATTGCGCGCGATGCCGGGCTTGCCAATCAATCCGGCTGGTGCCCGATCAAGCCGGCAACCCTGGAAAGCACCCAGGTTGAAGGCATCCATGTATTGGGCGATGCGACCATCGCTGCCCCCATGCCGAAATCGGGCTTCATTGCGTCATCGCATGCCAAGCATGCGGTAGCCTGCATCGCGGCATCACTCGCAGGCCGCGCGCCACCTGCCGCGACCTTCTTCAATACCTGCTACAGCCATGTTGGCGCCGATTACGGCATTTCCATTGTTGGTGTCTTCCGCCCCGGCCCGAATGGCTTTGCCGAGGTTGAAGGCTCGGGCGGCGTCAGCCCGCGCAACGCGGCGCTCACGGCGGAACGGCGCAAGGAACATCGCCAGCTTGAAGCGCTTTATGCGGATGGCTGGTATGACAGCATCACGGATGAGATGTTTGGGTAAAACGCTGCATCGGCGAAAGCCCCGAGCCTTGTGCTGATCATCGGCAAGCATCAGGTGGCGCGGGGTTCGCTCAGGGGGACGCCAAGATGAGTCTTGAAAAAGGCCCAAAATCCTCCTCTCGGCGTGGCTTGTTGCGGGCTGCGGGCGCAGCAAGCCTGGCGAGTGCGGGCGGCATCGCCCAAGCCGCCAGCAACGCCGAAAACCAGCCGCCCAACCTCCCGGAGTGGTCACGCAGCCTTGGCCCCGGCGTGATTGAGGAAACCTATGGCACGCGCAGCCGGCATGAAACGGCGGTGCGCCGCTATGTGCCCTGGCTGACGCCGGATCGGGTCTCATCAGTTTCCTTCACGCCGCTTGCGGATATGCATGGCATCATCACGCCATCCGGCCTGCATTTCGAACGCCATCATGGCGGCGTGCCGGATGTGGACCCGGCAGATTATCGGCTGATGATCCATGGCATGGTGGAACGCCCGCTGATTTTCACGCTGGAAGATCTGAAGCGCCTGCCATCAGTCTCTCGCATTTATTTCATTGAATGCCCGGCCAATGGCGGCATGGAATGGCGCGGCGCGCAAATGTCTGGCGTGCAATTCACCCATGGCATGCTTTCCTGTTCGGAATGGACTGGCGTGCCCTTGAAGATATTGCTCGCGCAAACAGGGCTTCGCGCAGGGGCTTCCTGGTTATTGGCGGAAGCGTCCGATGCGGCGCATCTGGCGCGATCCATTCCGCTTTCAAAAGCATTGGATGATGCCATCATCGCCTTTGGCCAGAATGGCGAAGCGGTGCGCCCGCAGCAGGGCTATCCGGTGCGGCTGGTTTTGCCAGGCTATGAAGGCAATATGTGGATCAAGTGGCTGCGCCGTATTGAGATTGGCGATCGGCCCTGGTTCACGCGCTGGGAAACCCGCACCTATACGGATTTGATGCCCGATGGCCTCGCCCGCCAATTCACTTTTGTGAATGAGGTGAATTCGGTCATCACCGCGCCCTGCCCCGAAAGACCGCTGCGCGGGCGCCCGGGCTTTGTCGAAATCTCTGGCCTTGCCTGGTCCGGCGCCGGGCGCATCACGCGCGTGGATGTCAGTGTGGATGGCGGCGATCATTGGCGCACGGCCACCTTGCAGGACCCGGTGCTGCCTAAGGCGCTGACGCGCTTTCGTATTCCTTGGGAATGGGCCGAAGGGCAGACCGCCTATCTGCAAAGCCGTGCCATGGATGAAACCGGGCGCGTGCAGCCGACCATCACGGCACTGAGGCGTGCGCGCGGCGTGGAGAGCATTTATCACAAGAACAGCATCCATACCTGGCTGGTTGATCGCGACGGGACGGTGGTGAATGTCCAGATTGATGCTTAAGGCAGCGGGCTGCGCCGCTGCCGTGATGCTGGTTGCTGGGCTTGTGCAGGCGCAACAGGCGCCAAGCCCTGGCGCTGCGATTGCTGATCTCTATCGTCCCTTCACGGCGCCGCCGGGTGAGAGAACCCGCGCCGATATCGCTTGGCCTGCAGCCACGGCGACGCTGCCCGCGCCCATCCCCGGCATTGGCCGCGCAGCGACGAATGCGGAAATCGCCGGCTGGGATATCGCCGTGCGGGGCGATGGCCATAACCTGCCGCCCGGCAGCGGCACCGCGAAAGAAGGCGAGGAGCTTTACGTCACCCATTGCGCCGCCTGCCATGGCGATTTCGGTGAGGGGCTGGAACGTTGGCCCGCACTCATGGGTGGGCGCGGCAGCCTGCGTTCGGATCAGCCAAAGCGCAGCATCGGTTCCTTCTGGCAGCATGCGCCGAGCGTCTTTGATTACATCCGCCGCGCCATGCCCTATGCCGCACCGCAGAGCCTATCGAATGACGAATACTACGCCATCACGGCTTATGTGCTTTTTCTGAATGAGCTGATTGGCGAAGACGACAAGATGGATGCCGCAAGCCTGCCCAAGCTTGCCATGCCCAATCGTGATGGTTTTGTGCTGGAAGCGCGACCCGATACCGAAAACAATGCCTGCATGAGCAATTGCCGCGAGGGCCGCCCGGTGAGCGTTACCATGGATAGCCGGCGCTTTGTCGCACCTGGTTCAGGTTCTGGCACGGATAAGCCGGAATAGGGCGGCGCTTCCCCGCGCCTATCCCTCAGCCCGCCAGACTGCCGACGGGTGTGGCCCTGTCCTGGTGCATCACGCGAAGCCTTGGCGCGGGCGTGGATGCCAGCAGCGCATCCGCCATATCGCGCACCGATGCGTGGCGCCGGCAGATCAGCCATTCGCCGATATTCCGACGCAGCCTTGCCCAACGGCGCATAAACGGCCTGCCCGAGACAAAATAGGCAATTGGCTGCGCTTCGGTCGCCATGTGCCGCACTAAGCCGTCAGCCAATTCGGGCGCGGCACCGACAGGGGCGGCATCGCCATCGCGGCGCTTGCGCAGGACCACGGAGGTATGGCGCGTATCTTCGCCCTCCATCGGCACAAAGCCGCATTGCCAAGCCAGCAGCAATAGCGTCTCCGGGGTAAAATTCCAGATATGCGCCCGGTGAAAGATATTCCCCACCTGCTTATGGGTGGCGGAAAGATTGGGAGATCGGAA